>CAMDQV010000082.1 GCA_945906015.1 Pedobacter schmidteae
AAAGTAATAAATGGGAGGTTATTTCACCTGCAACTCTTGCCATAATTAATTTCAGATATAACACTGTGGAAGAAAAATTATCTGAAAAAAAGCTTGATGAAATGAATCAAAAAATTTCGGCAAAAATGATGGCTTCAGGTGAGGCTCTTCTGGTTACAACAATTTTGCAAGGCCAGGTAGTATTGAGAATGTGCCTAATCAACCCAAGAACCACCATTGAAGATGTAAAAAATACCCTTAAACTTTGCGAGAAGTTTGCTCTAGAATAAACAAATAATCAAGTAACATTGCTTAATCCTATATTTGTTTCTGTTCAACATTAACCAGCCTATGCGAGTTCTAGCTTTTGATTATGGTACTAAACGTATTGGAATTGCTGTGACCGATCCGCTGCAGATTATAGCTACCGGCCTGGATACCATTCATCCCAAAGATATTATTGAGTACCTCAAAAAATACCTTTCAACAGAACAGGTAGAACTTTTTGTGGTCGGCGAACCCAGACAGATGAATGGCAGTCCGTCACAATCGGCACCTCATATTAAAGGATTTATCACTACCCTGAACAAAAATTTTCCAGAAATACCCGTCGAGCAAATCGATGAACGATTTACGTCCAAAATGGCTTCAGCAGTTGTTGCTCAAAGTGGCTTCAAAAAAACAGACCGACAAAATAAAGAGCGCCTGGATACTATTTCTGCAACAATTATCCTGCAAACCTATCTGGAGAAAAAAAGCATGGGATTTTAAAAACGGGCAAAAACTCAAAATACCTATCTTTAAGCCATGGAGCTATTCAGTGAAGAACTAACACACTATCTAGAAAATTCTTGCGAGCCTGAAAATGAACTTCTCAAGCATATAAACCGAGAAACACACCTCAAGGTTTCTATGCCGCGTATGCTTTCAGGGCACTATCAGGGCAAATTGCTTAGCATGATCAGCAAAATGATCAACCCTGAAAGAATACTTGAAATAGGCACTTTCACAGGTTATGCTACCCTTTGTTTGGCAGAAGGGCTCAGAGAAAATGGACGTATCTATACCATAGATATCAATTTGGAACTAGAAGATATGGTGCGGTCAAACTTTAAAAGATCAGACCTGGATTTAAAAATAATGTATCAGATTGGCGATGCTAAAGAGATTATACCCACTCTTAATGAAATTTTTGATCTCGTATTTATTGACGCCGATAAAAAAAATAATGCTACCTATTATGATATGATCATAGATAAGGTACGATCAGGTGGGCTCATTCTGGTAGATAATGTACTGTGGAACGGAAAGGTACTAAATGAGGGAGTTTCAGACCAAAAAACCTCCTTTATCAGTAAATTTAATGAGATGGTTAGCTCAGATCAACGCGTTGAAAAACTGATCCTTCCGGTACGAGATGGGTTGTTTTTAATTAGAAAAAAATAACTAAAATAAAAAGATTGTAGATACTAAAACTAGTAATCAATAGCAGATGATCATCTTTTTCAAAAATGAAATTCCTTACATGAAACAAACATTACTAGTACTGATCGTTTTCGGCATTTTAACGAGTTCATGCAGTTTACTTAAAAAACAACAATTAGCTCCAATAAGCCAGATTACTAAGCCGGCAGAGCCGGTTAAAAACGCTGAGAAAGTTAGTGCTACCAATTCTTCTTCCATAAAAACTCCCGCCGAAAGTTATATTGAACGTTTCAAGAACATCGCCATCAGTGAAATGAATGGTTCTGGCATTCCGGCAAGCATTACCTTGGCCCAGGGAATTCTGGAATCAGGAAACGGTAATAGCCGACTAGCAAAGGAGGCCAATAATCATTTCGGAATTAAATGTAGCACAGAATGGAAAGGGGAAACCATATTACAAGATGACGACAATAAAGATGATTGTTTTAGGGTTTATAAATCACCCGAAGAATCATTCAAGGATCATACTGAATTTCTAAAAAGAAAGCGTTATGCCCCCCTGTTCGAGCTAGATAAAAATGATTACCGCGGATGGGCAAACGGACTAAAAACTGCGGGCTATGCCACCAATCCACGATATGCAGAGCTATTGATCAGCCTAGTTGAACGGTACGACCTAAGTCGCTTTGACCGGATAGAAAATGAAAAAGATAAAACAATCAGAGAAGTTAAGGTGATGAAGGAGATCGCTTTAAATATTCCCACTGAGAAAAAACAAGAAACTGTAAAAAGCCCCGTAGTCATGAAAATTTATGAGGTGCGATCAGGAGATACCCTGATATCTGTTTCTAAACAATTTACGCTCAGTGTAGCTGATCTGAAGGCTTTGAATAGTTTAGAGAATGAAAATTTATTTCTTGGACAGTTACTACTGGTTTCTAAATAAGTTAAAAATGTTAAAAATGAATTTATTACTTCTTAAAATCTTAGTTTTATCAGATTGAAAAAGATCATATTCATATTTCTGCTACTATCATTCCCTGTTTGTAGTCTGCTGGCTCAGGATAAACCCATACAAGGAATCGTATTTGATATGGAATCAAAGCAGCGATTAACCCGTGTTTATATTTTTAACACCCGAACAGGCGAAGGATTCTATAATACCACTAAAGGAGAATTTAAAACGAATGCCCGCGAGGGCGATGTTTTAGTAGCCGCTTTACAAGGCTATGGTGTTGATACAGTAAGTATCCGCACAGTGAGTACCGTACTTTTTTACCTGAAACGGAATTCCATACAGCTGCAAGAAGTTGTGGTTAGAGATACTTTAGGAACACCCGAAGAACGCCTTCAGGCCACAAAAGAAGAATATAATGCCGCATATATTAAAGGAGCGGTTGGCAATTTGCTGACTACTGGCGGTAGTAATGGAGGTGGTGGAGCCGGTCTTAGCATCAATGCCTTATATAGTTTATTAAGTCGTGAGGGCAGAAACGCGCGCCAGCTGCAAAAAATAATTGAACGCGATTACAGAGATGCGATGATCGAATACCGTTTTACAAGAACACTAATCAATCGGGTTATAGGCATAAGCGGGAGTAAACTACTGGATTTTAAACAACAATATAAACCAGGCTATTATTTTATCATACAGGCCAACGACTATGAACTGATAGAATATATCCAGAAATCATACGCATCCTATCTTGAAAATCCGGCTGCTTATCGTTTACAACCTCTCAATGGTAATTGATAGTGAAATCTATTTTATTCCTGTGGCTGCAAAACTATAGTTTTTGAAAGAGAGGCCTTTGCAAACGACCAAAATCCAGGATATTTGAAAAAGCGCAATTTTGTACCTTGGATAAATTAATCAGGCAAGAATAGAAAAAGCTAAAAAACATATCAAAAAGAAGTCTTTTTTGTTTTTCTTTGCTATATGTTAAAGAGCATACTGGCACTTGTTTTTATTTTAGTTGGATTCGCCTCCATTTCTGTTGCACAAAAAACAGCATCTGGAGTAGACACACTTTTATTAAAGGGGCTTAAACAATACCCACGCAAAAATACACTCCCGGTAAGACGACCAGTATTATTCCCTGAAGTAGTTTCCTTAAATGCTGCATCTTCTATCGATGTAAAAGTGAATTACTGGCGTAATCTTACTGTATTTGGCCTTAATATCAATCAAGCTTCATTCAGTGATAACTGGAGCGCAGGTGGTGTAAACTCTTTAGCACTTGGCGGACAATTTTCTTATAAAACTGATTATACCAAACAAGACAAAAACTATGTTTCGGAGGTTATCATGCAATATGGAAAACTCCAAAACAAAGGTCAGCTATCCCGAAAAACAGTAGACCGTATATTTTGGGATAATAAAGTTGCTCTTAAACTTTCTAACAGCTGGTTTTTCTTTGGATCTGTCAACTTTGAATCCCAATTTGATTTTGGATACAACTTCTCAAAAGATGCACAGGGAAATGAGAAAAGAACACCCCTTTCCAAATTCATGGCGCCAGGATATTTGACAGAATCATTTGGATTTGAGTACAAACCGGATAAGCACTTTTTTGTTCGAATAGGTACCGGAACCGCCAGACAAACATTTGTACTTGATAAATCACTCTACTTAACAAACCCTAAAAATTTTGGGGTTAAGCCAGGTAAAGGCTTCAGAAATGAGCTTGCCTTTCAGGTTGTGAGCTCTTTTGATAAGGAGATAGCCGAAAACCTGACCTTGAAAACCCGTTATGCCTTGTTTGCGAATTATGAAAAGCTTGCGAATATTGACAGCAGACTAGACCTTACATTAACCGCCAATGTAAACAGACTTATCAATGTATCAATCACTGGGATAATTCTTTATGATGATGATACTTCTAACAAAATGCAGTCAAGCCAAACCATGGCATTTGGATTGGCTTACAGGCTAGCGAACTAGATTAATCTTAAAAATATTAATTTAAAACAAAACAAGAATCTAATACTCTGCAGTTACTATCTTTTGCTAAGCTGCATATAATCAAGATAATATAAGATTTTTAATGAAGCATTGTTATTCTGCGGCAAGCCAACAATTCTGTCAAAATTCTGAAAATACCCAAGCCTATTCTCTTTTTCCATGTCTTGCGCAACATTTTTATAAGCCAAACTTAATTCGCTGCCGGGAGCAAAGCGCCAAGAATAAATAAAATCTATATTAAAAACATTATAATTGGTATGGGTACCCTTAAATTCAGCGCCATCATTGCTCTGTAAGCCGCCATCAGCAATAAGAATATAATATTCTTTATTTCTACGGTTTGACCAGTAATGTCTTGCCCTTACCATTAAACCCATACGGCTATTAAAAGTATAAGTAGCATCCATGGCACTTTCAACCGTGCTCCTGTCAAACCTTGAAAATATTACGTCCTTATTGCCGCTAACACTAAGCCAAGCAGAATAATCGTATTGCGGCTGTACATTAAAATCAAGTCCCAGAGCAAGTCTGTTCTTAACCCTGAAATTTTGAAAAAACCCAGCAGTATATCCAACACCACTGAACTGCTCCCTGAACCTGGCAGAGAAAAGTACGGTTGCATTATACTTTTTTGCTCTGTTTGATCTCAACATGGCACTTATAAAACTACTAGCAGGCGTACTGAACTCTCTTCCTGCTACACGGGGCTCATAAAAATCTTTTCCGATAAACTGCCGGTAAAAATCCAATTCCAATGACCAGAAATTTATAAATTCAAAAAATCCTTCGGCAGAAGCTCTTGATGATTGATAGGTACGTGGCTTGAATCGCTCGGTGCGAAAAATTTCTATCGAGGTATTATAGCGGTTAAATATTTTACCGGGTTTAAAACTATTATACCCAAATTCAATGTAGTTTCGGATAAAGTTATTATTATTAAAATATCCCAAATCTGTAGGGTCATACTTTTCGTCAGTCAGATCATAGTTATAACGCCATGTAAAATTTCCACTTTTCTTACCTGCTTCAATCTCATAATAATATCCGTTCATAGCAGAATTACCAGGGCTCTCCGCACCTAAATGACTCAGCTTGGCAGCACCAGCAATATTATACCTGTTCTGCTTATTATTGAGGTTAAACAAAAATGCACTCACATTTGCATCATAGGCAGATCCTTGACGCAACACATTCGTGTTAACAAAACTTGCTGAACTATTGTTTTTAAGTGTCTGATCAAGCACCAGAATATTATAATTGGTTAAAGGCTGCGTTTCAATCAAGCGCTCCTGCCCAGAACTATTTTGTACAGTGGCATAGCCACGTTTTGTAACCGCATTAAAAAAGCCTATGCCCATTCCATTTTGTGAACGGCCTGAAATTTTTGTAGCGTTGAGCAGTTTACTTTCAAGCTGATTTTCTTTTATGATCTCGCCAGCAAGAACCTTCGAACTAATATTTGCTGAATATGCCGGGTTAGAACCGATGCGCCTAGAATAAAAAAGATTGCCTTTATTGAATAACTCGGTTCCTTCGGTAAAAAACTGCCGGTTTTCAAGGAACCTAACTTCAAAAGGGCTTAGATTAAGAACCTGATTATCAGATCGAACCTGCCCAAAATCAGGAACAAGAGTCATGTCAAGAGTATAACTCTGATTGATACCATATTTAATGTCCATTCCGCCATTGTATGTACTCGTTGTATTTTTTACTCCGGGTTTATTATGGGGATAGTTATTCAAGGAAGAAGAAAGAAAAGGTGATAAAGACAATCTCACTGGTGCCTTAATTCCCTTTATACCGTCTAAATTACCCGCCTGATTGATAAAACCTGCAACTTTGGGATCAATAAAATTCCAGCTGGTTTGCTGATTGATCTTTTGCCGGCGGCGGGTCATGTTTAAACCCCATTGCTGAACATCATTTGAACCAAACCTGATGGCAGAATACGGAATTTTTATTTCTGCGGTCCAGCCCAAGCTATCAATTTTTACCTGGCTATCCCAAACGGCATCCCAGCTAATATCTTCCCTTCCCGACTGTGAATATTTTACATCAAACTGAGCACCTGTGGAGTTAACATAAAAACCAAAGGCATTTATCCGATCAAAATACGTATCAAAAATAATCCCCAGAAAATCTGAACTACCAAGATTGTCGCGAGTTACAACTTCACTAACAACGCTATCCGGTTCATCATACATTCTGGCACCTATGTAAATTGCCGAATTATCATAAACAATTTTAACCTCGGTTCTACGGTCATAGCTTTCAATGCGGCCCGGAATTGGTTTAAATTCAATAAAACCACTAGCGGCTTTTACCTCGTTCCAAATCTGGTCATTTAGAATTCCATCAATTTTAGGCGAATACTCTGTCCTGACTGCCGTAAATTTTTTAATTTCCTGAGCAAAACAGCAATTACCAAGTAGACCAAAAACTAGTATTAATACCCAACCAAATTTCATTCACAAATTATCAGGATGCAAAGAAATTAAATTGTACCAAAATTCCATACAAAGCAATGTTAATGTTACTCTTATTCTTCCATTTTTTAAGATTTTGAACAGATTCTGCCAGAATTAACAATTATTTTAGTCCTATTGTTCAGAAAGCTTAACTTTGTATGAGCTAAAAGCTGATTTATACGATGTTTGAAAATTTACAGGATAAACTTGACAGAGCCTTTAAGGTATTAAAAGGACAAGGAAGCATAACGGAAATAAACGTGGCCGAAACCATGAAAGAGATACGTAAAGCTCTTTTGAATGCCGACGTTAACTATAAAACTGCCAAGGCATTTACTGATGATGTAAAAGAAAAAGCACTCGGACTCAATGTACTGACCTCTATATCTCCGGGACAGTTACTAACTAAGCTCATGAACGATGAGCTGGCAGCCTTAATGGGCGGAACTGTTGAAGAATTAACTATCTCTGCAAATCCAACGATTATACTGGTTGCCGGATTAAATGGTGCGGGTAAGACCACATTTTCTGGGAAACTTGCCAATTATCTGGTAACACAAAAGAATAAAAAACCTTTACTGGTTGCTGGCGACATTTATCGCCCGGCAGCGATTGATCAGCTGGAAGTTCTTGGCGGACAAATCGGGGTTCCGGTTTATTCTGACCGCAGTTCCAAAGATCCGGTTGCCATTGCAATGGCAGGAATTGCTGAAGCAAAAAAGAACGGACAAAATGTAGTAATCATCGATACCGCCGGAAGATTGGCTATTGATGAGGGATTGATGAAAGAGATTGCCGAGGTAAAGGCACAAGCCAAACCGCATGAAATCCTGTTTGTGGTCGATTCCATGACCGGACAAGATGCCGTAAATACTGCCAAAGCATTCAATGACCGCCTTGACTTTACCGGGGTAGTATTAACAAAATTAGATGGAGATACCCGCGGTGGTGCTGCACTTTCTATCAAATCAGTTGTAAACAAACCTATTAAATTTATCGGTACCGGCGAAAAAATGGAAGCCCTGGATGTATTTTATCCAGATAGAATGGCAAGCCGTATTCTCGGGATGGGTGATGTGGTTTCGCTAGTTGAACGTGCTCAAATGCAGTTCGATGAGAAAGAAGCTGCCGAGCTACAGAAGAAAATTCGCAAGAATAAATTCGATTTCAACGACTTCCTGAACCAAATCCAACAGATCAAAAAAATGGGTAATATGAAAGATCTGATGGGTATGATTCCGGGTGTGGGAAAAGCCATGAAAGATGTTGAAGTTGATGATAATGCCTTTACTCCTATTGAATCGATCATCCGTTCTATGACCCCGCATGA
>CAMDQV010000083.1 GCA_945906015.1 Pedobacter schmidteae
ATGAGATGTGAGATATGAGATTACACGATTTGCTTTTAGCTTTTGGCTTTCTGCTTTTGACTTTCAACTTTTTGCTTTTAGCTTTCGGCTTTAAGCTTTCTGCTTTTGAGAGGTCTGAAAAAAGCAGAAAATTTTAATTAGCACCACACAGTCTTGGTTCCTGGTTCTGTTGTCTGTTATCAGTTGTCTGTTATCTGAGGTATGAGATGTGAGATATGAGATTACACGATTTGCTTTTAGCTTTTGGCTTTCTGCTTTTGACTTTCAACTTTTTGCTTTTAGCTTTCGGCTTTAAGCTTTCTGCTTTTGAGAGGTCTGAAAAAGCAGTAAATCTCAATTAGCACTAAATAGTCTTTGTTCTTTGCTCTTGGTTCTATTCTTCTAAAAAATCAGGTTTTCTGTTTTTTCTTTTTTGCTGCAGGGAATAAGACATTGTTCAGGATTAGTCTGTAGCCTGGTGAGTTGGGGTGCAGATTCAGGTCGGTAGGAGGGTCACCTACCATGTGCTGATAATCTTCAGGATCATGACCGCCGTAAAATGTCCATTGTCCTTTTCCAAATTCACCATGAATGTATCTGGCTTCATCATTTGCCTTTGTTTCGCCCATTACAAGTACATTGGGCTTAATTACGTTTTTTCTAAACGCAGTTGTCTGACCCATAAACCCTTTTACAACTTTATCATGATTTTGAGTGAGCATGGTAGGTACAATGTCCCATTTTGCCGAGAAATCAAAAAGTGTAAAAAAATCATTCGTTCTGTTTAAAGATGGAGTCCTGATAGGAGTTGCATCAATATTTGAAAATTCATTATTGGAAGGATTGAGGTCGAGACTAAAATTCTGAAAGGCCAATGTCTGGTTGAAGTCGAGTTTTGACTGGGCTTTAGGGTCTGCAGCATCTCCGTCAAAAACGCGTTCAGCAATATCAGTTCCGTTAGCTGCAAGGGCAATGTCAATGGTTTCTGGCCCAGAGCACATGGCAAACATAAACCCCCCTCCAGTACAGAAATTACGAATATTTCTGGCTACTTCCAGCTTCATTTCCGAAACTTTTTTGAATCCATTTCTTTTAGCAGTAGCTTCCTGTAGCTTTACATCTTCCATATACCAGCCTGCATTTCTGAAGGCACTCCAAAAGCGGTTGTATTGACCTGTGAAATCTTCATGATGCAGGTGAAGCCAGTCATACTTTGGTAAGTCACCTTTCAAAACCTCATCATCATATAGGATGTCATAAGGAATTTCAGCATATGTCAGAACCATAGTTACGGCATCATCCCAGGGTAATTTATTTTTGGGAGAGTAGACAGCTATTTTAGGTTCTTTTTCGAGCTTAACCATGTCCATGTTTACGGATGGGTCGTTAATCTCATTTAAAATAACAGTCACTTTTGCATCGGCAATAACTTCATAAGACACTCCGCGGATTTTACATTCAGATTCCATGGTTTGTGAATATTTAATCAGGAAACTTCCACCCCGGTAATTGAGTAGCCAATCCGTTTCAAGACCATTTTTTAATGCCCAATAAGTAATTCCATAAGCCTTTAGATGATTTTTTTGTTCCTCATCCATAGGAATAAGAATAGAAGCAGCCCTGCATACTGAAACAAAAAGTAAGATTAGAAGCGTTAAATGGACTTTTAGCATGTATTTTATTAACGTTAAGGATGTATTAAAGTTATAAAAAGAAGAAGATATTCATAGAATTTTACCAATTGCCTGAAATAATTAACTTTGTCAACCAATAATAAAGATTGAACTATGAGTAAAGCAATTATAAAAACTGAAAAAGGTGACATGACTGTGCAATTTTATGATAAAGATGCACCTAATACAGTGGCGAATTTTCTAAAATTAGCAAATCAAGGTTATTATGATGGGGTAACTTTCCATCGTGTAATTAATGATTTCGTTATTCAAGGTGGAGATCCAACAGGAACCGGTGCCGGTGGCCCGGGTTATAGTATTGATTGTGAGCTGGATGGTGAAAATCAATTTCATGATAGAGGGGTTCTTTCTATGGCTCATGCCGGAAGGAATACTGGAGGTTCCCAGTTCTTTGTTTGCTACAGTCGCAATAATACTGCTCACCTTGATCGTAATCATACCTGTTTCGGCAAGGTTATTGAAAATGTAGATGTAGTAGATGACATCCGTCAAGGAGATAAGATATTGGGAATAGAAATCATTGAAGAGTAGTATTGAGTATTGAGTATAGCGTATTGAGTACTAACCAACTAACCACTAACTAGTATTGAGTATTTGCTAAATAAGTATTAAAATTTTTATAGTAACATGTTGAGCTGTTTTTATCCAACAACTATGTACTAACTACTAACTACTAAAAAAATGAATTTAAGAGGACTAGTTTCCGTTTCGGGCAAACCGGGGTTATTCAAATTGATTGGCCAGAATAAATCAGGCTTTATCCTGGAAACACTGGATGAACTTAAGAATAAAATTGTAGTGAATATTAGTACTGCAAAAATGGCCTCTTTAGAAGATATTACTATTTTTGGTGAAGATTCTGATCTGAAATTGAGTGATATATTCTCTAAGATGAAGGGAAGTAAGAGTATCCCAGATCCTAAAACTGCAGATGGTAAGGTTTTACGTTCATTTTTTATTGAAGTAGCACCAGATCATGATCAGGAACGCGTTTATGCTTCAGATATGAAAAAGATTATTACTTGGTTTAACACCATTAAGGATCTTCCATTATTTGAAGAAGCAGCGCTTGAACCTATTTCTGAAGCTGCCGCGACCGAGTCATTAATAAAAAAGCCGGAGCCAATTATCATGGAGAAACCAAAGGCTACCAAAGCACCTGGAAAAAGCACAACAAGGCTTTCTCAAAAATCTAAATAATAGGATATACAAAATTCAAGGCACTATTTTCTTATTGAAAATTATGCCTTTTTTATTCGATCAAAAAAAGTATAGAATTGCAGCTCCTAAGGCTAATCCGATGAGAACAAAGATCCAGAATTGCTTCTTTTCATTACCTGTATTTGCGTGTTTAAATCGGTATTTTCTTTTATAATCTGTCATCTTTCTGACTTAATCGTGGTGATAGGGCTCTCCTTTTAAGATAGTATAGGCACGATACAATTGCTCTGCAAAAAAAAGGCGAATCATCTGGTGAGAGAATGTCATCTGCGAAAGTGATATCTTATCATTGCTTCTTAAGTAAACTTCTTCGCTAAAGCCATATGGGCCTCCAATGATAAATACCAAATGCTGTTGTCCGCCAACCATTTTCTTATTTAAATATATAGAAAAGTCTTTGGATGAAAACTGCTTTCCATTTTCGTCGAGCAGAATAACATGATCTGTACTTTGAATGTTTTTAAAGATCAATTCGGCTTCCTTGCTCTTTTGCTGTTCTTTTGAGAGGCTTTTTGTATTTTTTAGTTCCGGTATCTCTATGATTTTGAATGGAATATAATGTTTCAGGCGTTTTAAATAGACATCAATACCCTCAATAAGATAATTGTCTTCTGTTTTGCCGATAGTGAGAAGGGTGATCTTCATTATTTTAATAGGGTTATCGAACCTGATTTCTTTATGATATTTGAATTATAATCTTCGGCATCAATTACATAGTAATACGTTCCAACTGGAAGTACCTCATTATTATAAAGGCCTTTCCAATGATCAAAAATATTGTACGAAAGGAATAAAGGTGTACCATAACGGTTAAATATCTGTATCCTGTAGGTTTTAATATTGGTTATACTAATTACAAATTCATCATTCACCGCATCGTTGTTGGGAGTAAATGTATTTGGTATGAACAGGATATTATTTGCGCTGATAATAAATTGCCCATTTACAACCGAAGCATTACAGACAGAGCTTTTAAATACGGTTAGCATGACATTAAAATTTCCAACACTTGTGTAGGTATGCTCCGGATTCTGATCAGTAGAGCTATTTCCATCTCCAAAATCCCATAAATAGGCATCGGCATCTTTTGACTCGTTGAAAAACCTTACCCGGATTGGAATTGATAATCTGGCAGGCAGATTTGGTTCTGTACGAAATGCAGCAGTTGGGTTCTTGTAAATGGGCGGTACTACAACACTTACAACTTCTGTCGTGCAATTTCCTTTGCTGATGCTAATAGTGTAGGTGCCAGCAACCAGCGGACTTGTAACGGCAACCTGTGGAGCCCTTTGGTTGGAGGTGAAATTATTAGGCCCTGTCCAGCTATATACAACATCCGTTTGTAATGGAGTGCTTAGTCGTATGGTATCTTTTAAACAAAAATCAGGCTTATTAACTGTTATAATTGGGCGCTGTGGGCTTAAAGCAACGATTATGTCTAGGCTAAAAATGCTAATACAGCCTGAACTGCCTTCAGCTTCAAGAATAATGGTTTTTGTTCCTGAATTTGAATAGGTAATTGTATTGATTGGATTACCATTGCCGGGTAAAATACTTGCTCCATCTCCAAAATTCCACCGAAGTTTTGTATAATTCTGAGAACTGTTGGTAAATGTAAATGTTTGCTGCGGTGTGCACGTGTTTGCGCTTGAACTGATAAACGATGCTGTTGGAGTTTGTCCGATAGGTGGGATCGTGATTGACTTGGAATCTGAAGTGCAGCCATTAATAGTGACACTAAGGGTGTATATACCGGCCTTATTTGAATTGTCAACCAGTATATTTATTTCCTGTAAGCTTGAAGTAAATCCATTGGGCCCTGTCCATGCGTAGGTAGCATCTGGCTGAATGGGTGTATTCAGAATGATATTTTCACCAATACAATACCTGGGCTTAAGGCCATTAATTATTGGGAGATCGGGCTTAATTCCAACCAGAAAGGACTCTGTTATACCAACCGAGCAGCCATCTTCATTAAACACTTGCAAAACGGCAGTTTTATAGCCGGGAGTTGAATAACTGATTACCGGTGGATTTGGGTTTGTGGATGAGGCAAGACTTGCTCCTTCACCGAAGTACCATAATACCCGTGTATAGTTTGTAGAGCCCGTGCTCGTAAAAGTGAAATTCTGGTTAATGGTGCATGGCTGGTTTTTTGTAAGATTAATTTTGGGTTGGGGCCCTACAAACTCGCCCGTGCCTCCGAACTCAATTTTAAAGCCATTATTTCCGTTCGAGAAGTTGTCAACCAGTAGGGCATAGGTATGGCCCTTCTGAATATCAATGTATTTCAGGTACCCATCTTGCCCACCACGGCCGCAGCCTGATAATTCGGAAAGGTCGGTAGAGCTTAGGTTCATTCCTGTTTTAAAATACAGAGGTTCCTTTGGGCAATCTCTGTTATCCACACCATGACCCACAGCACATCTTAACACTGTTTTGCCAGTAAAATTACCTGAAGGTCCTAGATCGTATATGATCCAGTCGATATCATCTGTATTAACCGTTGGGGTAATGTCCATAGTTAATGTGCCATTGTTTGCAGCAGTCCATTTATACCAAACTGAATTGGATTCAATGCCAAGGCAAGATCCGGCCGATTCCGTATTTTTTGTGCCGGCACCTGCAACATTGCTTTCTGTAAAAGTTCTTTTATCACATAAAATAGATGCGGTTTCAAAATCTTGCCCGGCTTTTAAGGGGGCGAAATAATTATCGATACAAAGTTTAAAGGTTCCTGTATTGTTGTTTCTGGCACTAACCCGGATGTAATAAACTTTTCCTACAATCAAGGCTCCTTTATAATAGGTAGATATGGATGTTCCGGCAGAAAGCGAACCAACTTGGGCAGAGGATGGTATATTAGTGCCCTGAACATCAATAGTATAGAGTGCAATTAGTGGATTTTGGAGGGTCCCGCCGGTGGTGCCTCCACCCGTGCTATTACCTGTTACTGTAATATTCACATCATAAGCACTGGCTGTAAATTTGAACCATACATCCTTGCCTGTTTCATTTACAGGCCATTGTGGTGCAGTTCCGAAAGCGCCTTCATCTAGTGCATTAATAGTAGAATAAGCTGCTTCGGCAGAGCATTTGGAAGGGTCAGTTAGTGGAATGGCTTTATCATAACTGTCGTTAGCAGGTTGCGCATAGACAGTTGAAATTGAAGTAAAAAGTAATAATAACAGTGAAATGTATTTCAATTTTGTGATCATACTTATAACAAAAATACGAAAAAGCACTTCATATATGTTAATGGCTAGGTTTTTTCATAAAATCATAATTTTGAACTGCCAGGGTTATTTGTTTAATATTTCTTTTTTTATCTGATTTTTTATCAATTAACCATCAAGATTCAGGCTTTACTGCAGCGTATTGGGCTATAGAATTTCACATCTATCACTTGCTTCTTACATGCTGGCCTGCTCCATTGTTTTGATGAATTTAATCAAATAAAAAAAGCTTAAAGCCTAATTGAATAACTATAGGCTTTAAGCTTTAACATTATTTTTTTTATATCCTATTGATTCATTCTGATGATATTCAATGCGCCACCAGCTCTGAACCATTCAATTTGTTGTTCATTATAGGTATGGGTTACATTAAATGTATCCGTTGTTCCGTCGATATGATTAAGAACAATGTTCAATGGTTTTGCGGGTGTAAAATCATTTAAACTTGTAATATCTATTGAATCATCTTCACGAATTTTGTCGTAATCGTTGGCATCTACAAATGTTAAGGCAAGCATTCCTTGTTTTTTCAAGTTGGTTTCGTGAATACGGGCAAATGATTTCACTAGAATTGCACGAACGCCAAGGTGTCTTGGCTCCATTGCTGCATGTTCGCGTGATGATCCTTCGCCGTAGTTTTCATCTCCTACAACAATACTTCCTATGCCTTTAGCTTTGTAAGCACGGGCTGTTGCTGGTACCGGACCATACTCTCCGTTGAACTGATTCTTAACAGTATCCGCTTTATCATTGAAGAAGTTAGTAGCACCGATCAGCATATTGTTAGAGATATTGTCTAGGTGACCTCTGAATTTCAACCATGGACCAGCCATAGAAATATGATCAGTAGTACATTTACCTTTTGCTTTGATCAATAGTTTTAATCCCTTGATGTCTGTACCTTCCCATGCTTTGAATGGATCAAGTAATTGCAGGCGTGAAGATTTTTCGTCAACAATCACATTTACTTTACTTCCATCTTGGGCAGGTGCCTGATATCCGGCATCTTCAACATCAAAACCTTTAATAGGCATTTCAAGACCTTGTGGTTCTTCAAGCTTAACCTGCTCACCGGCTGAGTTAGTCAGGGTGTCGGTCATTGGATTGAAAGCCAAGTCTCCGGCAATGGTCATTGCAGTAACTAGTTCTGGGGATGCTACGAATGCATGCGTATTCGGGTTTCCGTCGTTACGCGATTTGAAGTTTCTGTTGAATGAAGTGATGATTGAGTTTTTGCGGGTAGGATCATCGCTATGACGAGCCCATTGTCCGATACATGGCCCACAGGCATTTGCCAGAACTACTCCACCCATATTTTCAAAGGTTTTCAGGAAACCGTCACGCTCTACTGTATAGCGAACTAGTTCAGATCCTGGAGTAATTGTAAACTCAGCTTTTGAAACCAGTTTATTATCTACCGCTTGTTGTGCAATTGATGCGGCTCTTGAAATATCTTCATAAGAAGAGTTTGTACAAGATCCTATCAAACCAACTTCTAATGTTTGTGGCCATCCATTTTCCTTAACAGCAGCTGCAAATTGTGAAAGCGGCCATGCCATATCCGGAGTAAACGGACCATTGATATGTGGTTCAAGTGTTGAAAGGTCAATCTCAATAACCTGATCAAAGTGATTATGCGGATTAGCATAAACCTCATCATCACCTGTTAAATGTTCTTTTATTTGATCGGCAAGTCTGGCAATTTCTGCACGTTCAGTACCTTTTAAGTAGGTAGCAATTTTATCATCATACCCGAAAACTGAAGTGGTAGCTCCAATTTCAGCACCCATATTACAGATTGTTCCTTTTCCTGTTGCAGAAAGAGATCGTGCACCTTCGCCAAAATATTCAACGATAGCACCTGTTCCACCTTTTACTGTAAGTATACCAGCAACCTTCAGGATCACATCTTTTGCAGATGCCCAGCCAGATAATTTTCCGCTTAGTTTTACTCCAATAAGTTTAGGGAATTTAAGTTCCCAAGCCAAACCAGCCATTACATCACATGCATCAGCACCACCAACACC
>CAMDQV010000084.1 GCA_945906015.1 Pedobacter schmidteae
AAATGGTGTAAGCGACCAAGCCATGAATTTGATTGATACCTGCCTAGAGATTCCACAATTTGGCACCAAGCATTCTTTTAATATTGTGGTATCGGCCGGAATTGTACTTTGGGACTTTTTTGCGAAATTAAAATTAAATAGCTAAAAATAAGTATATCAAAACCAGAGGAAGAACACAAAAAAAACACCCTGCTTTTATCCGTTCTGGATTAAAGCAGGGTGCCAATAATTAGTATAAATTTATAAGTTCACATATTCATTGATACGATCCTTGCTTGGCAGATTAGTTCGACCCATCAAAAACTCATCTGCTTTACGTGCAGCTTCCCTACCTTCAGAAATAGCCCAAACTACTAATGACTGACCACGTCTCATATCACCTGCTGCAAAAACTTTTTGAATATTAGTCTGGTATTGACCTTCAACTGCTTTAACGTTCCCTCTGGCGTCAAGTTCGAGCCCTGAGTTTTGAACAAGCCCCTCATATTGAGGATGAAGGAAACCCATAGCTAATAATATCAACTGGCAAGGAATTTCTCTTTCTGAACCTTCAACCTCATTGAACTTTACCGGACGGCCTAAAGGATCTAGTTCCCAGCTTACATCAGAAACAAGAATTGCCCTCAGTTCACCTTTATCATCACCTAAAAACGCTTTGGTATTGATGCCCCAGAATCGTTCACATCCTTCTTCATGCGAGCTTGATGTTTTTAGAATCATTGGATAGGTTGGCCATGGCATATTCTCGTTGCGTTGAGCCGGTGGTTGTACCATCAGTTCAAATTGTTTCACTGAATTTGCATGTTGCCTATTGGAGGTTCCAACACAATCAGATCCTGTATCACCACCACCGATTACCACTATATCCTTGCCTGTAGCAAGAATACGCTCATCCGGTATTACAGAATTACTCACATTTTTATTCTGTTGCGTTAAGAAGTCCATTGCAAAATGAATCCCTTTAAAGTCACGACCCGGAATAGTTAAATTACGAGGAATAGTTGATCCCGCAGCCATAATTACAGCGTCATGCTTGTCAATAAAGGCTTTCATATCATCCTTTACGCCAATTTCGGTATTACAAATAAACTTGATGCCTTCTTGCTCCATTACATCTAAACGACGATCAATCACTGATTTTTCAAGTTTAAAATCAGGAATTCCATAGCGCAATAAACCTCCCGGACGATCATCACGTTCATAAACGGTTACGGTATGACCTGCCTTGTTCATTTGTGCTGCTGCAGCTAATCCCGCAGGGCCTGAACCTATGATAGCCACATTCTTACCCGACCTTGAAATTGGTGCATTCGGCTTCACAAAACCTTTAGAAAATGCAATTTCAATAATATGCTTTTCAATCTCTTCAATAGCTACTGCAGGTTTATTGATTCCAAGAACGCAGGCAGCCTCACAAGGTGCCGGACAAATACGACCTGTAAATTCAGGGAAATTATTTGTAGAAGCAAGAATAAGATAGGCTTCTTCCCATTTACCCTGATAAACTGCATCATTAAACTCAGGAATAACATTTCCAAGCGGACAGCCTGAATGGCAAAAAGGAATTCCGCAATTCATGCATCTAGCTGCTTGCTCATTTAATTTTTCAGGCTCATATTCCTGTATAAATTCATTATAATTTTCTAATCGCTCTGCAGGGGCAATTTTATTAGGAAGCTCCCTGTCATATTCTTTAAATCCTGTAACTTTTCCCATTATCCCGCTGATTTTTGTAATTGTTGTTGCTGTAAAACCTTTTTGTACTCTAAAGGAAACACTTTTATAAATGATGCAGAGGCATTATCCCAGTCATCAAGAATATATTTAGCTACCTGGCTTTTGGTAAGCTGGAAGTGTTTGTTGAGCAAAATCAAGATCTCTTCTTCATCTTTAGGAGTAAGTGGATCCAATTCTACCATTTCGGTATTACAATTACTCAAAAATGAGTTATCGGTATCATAAACCCAGGCAATACCTCCACTCATTCCAGCAGCAAAGTTCCGTCCTGTTTTACCCAGTATTAGAGCTCTTCCGCCTGTCATGTATTCGCATCCATGATCACCAACTCCTTCAACTACTGCAATTGCACCTGAATTTCTAACTGCAAAACGCTCTCCTGCCTGGCCTTTGACAAATAATTCGCCCGAAGTTGCTCCATAAAGTGCCACATTTCCGATGATGATATTATCCTGTGATAAAACCTTACTCTTTACAGACGGATAAATGGCTATTTGAGATCCTGAAAGACCCTTTCCAACATAATCATTAGCCTCACCGGTCAATTCAAATGAAATACCCTTAGTACAGAAGGCACCAAAACTTTGTCCGGCAGAACCCGTAAATTTATAATTTATAGTATTCTGAGGTAAACCTGCCGACTGATATTTCTTAGTGATTTCATTTGATAGCAATGTACCGGTAGTTCGATCTGTATTTTTTATATCAAAGTCTGCAAATACGGGTTCTTTTGTATCTATGGCATTTTGAGCTTGTTCCAATAGTTTCCAATCCAGTATATTATCCAGATTATGATCCTGTTTTTCACTATTATAGAGAGTCAAACCCGATGGATTATCCATAGCGTATAAAATATCTGAGAGATCGATATTTTTAACTTTCCAATGATCCACATCATCCCGCATTTTAAGCAGCTGAACCTTTCCAACCATATCATTAACGGTTCTGAATCCCAGTTCAGCCATGATTTCACGTAATTCTTCGGCAATGAATCTGAATAGATTAACAATGTGTTCCGGCTTACCTGAAAATAGTTTCCTTAATTCTGGATCTTGAGTTGCAACACCAACAGGGCAAGTATTTAGATGGCATTTACGCATCATGATGCAACCACCGGCAACCAGAGCTGCAGTAGCAACACCCCATTCTTCTGCACCAAGGAGGGTAGCAATGGCAATATCCTTACCAGTTTTTAACTGTCCGTCGGTTTGAAGTACAACCCGGCTTCTTAATTTATTTTTTACTAAAGTTTGCTGAGCCTCTGCAAGTCCAAGTTCCCAAGGCAAACCAGCATGCTTGATGGATGTCAATGGTGAAGCTCCTGTTCCACCATCATGGCCAGAGATAAGGATCACATCAGCATGCGCTTTAGCCACACCAGCTGCGATTGTACCTACACCTGCCTTAGAAACCAGTTTTACGCTTATTCTGGCAGCACGATTTGCATTTTTCAAGTCAAAAATCAGCTGAGCAAGATCTTCAATCGAATAAATATCATGATGTGGCGGCGGAGAGATCAAGCCTACACCTGGAGTTGCATATCGAACCTTTGCGATCCATTCATCAACTTTATCTCCAGGTAATTGACCACCTTCGCCGGGTTTAGCACCCTGAGCCATTTTTATCTGTAATTCATCTGCATTGGTTAGGTAGTTTGCGGTAACACCAAATCTACCGGATGCGATCTGCTTAATTGCTGAACGCATTGAACCTCCATCTGCCAAAGGCTCATATCTCAATTCATCCTCTCCACCCTCGCCCGTATTACTTTTAGCGCCAATACTATTCATTGCAATTGCAAGAGTACTATGCGCTTCATGCGAGATTGATCCGAATGACATTGCACCGGTTGCAAATCGTTTAAGGATAGCTTCTACAGGTTCAACTTCATTTAGAGGAACCGGCTGACGGTGATGTGCAAAGTCAAGTAAACCACGAATGGTATATAAGGAATCAGTTTGCTTATTAATAAGCTGCGCATATTTCTTATAAACTTCGTAATTATTGGTTCTGGCTGAATTCTGTAATAAATGAATGGTTTCCGGATTAAAAAGATGAGCTTCACCCTTTCTTTTCCATTGATATACACCACCCTCTGGCAGCAATTTGGCTTCAACGCCTGTGCGTCTGAAACCCTGGTAATGCTTGCGCAAAGCTTCCTCAGCCAGATCGTCAAGTGCCATACCACTTATACGTGAAATAGCCCCTGTGAAATAATTTTCAATTACATCCTGATTTAGTCCGATGATCTCAAATATTTGAGCACCATGATACGACTGAAGTGTAGATATTCCCATTTTAGAAAATATCTTTAGAAGCCCATCGTTAATAGATTTAGTATAATTTTTATATAAAACCTTCAATTCCAATTGAGTATCTAGCTTCTCATCAGTTTTTAGTTTACGGATAGTTGCAAGTGCAAGATAAGGGTTAACAGCAGTTGCACCGAAAGCGATGAGGCATGCAAAATGGTGAACTTCCCAAACATCACCTGCTTCAACCATGATTCCTACAGCACCACGAAGACCTTTTTTGATCAGGTGATGATGTACCGCTGAAACAGCGAGCAATGAAGGAATCGGTGCATGCTCAGAGTCAATTGCACGATCTGAAAGAATCAATACCTCAAAACCATCATGAACGGCATCTTCAGCATATCTGCATAATCGATCTAAGCCTCTTTGTAAAGAACCTGATTGTGCATCAGCTTTAAAATAAGTCTGCAATGTTTTGGCCTGAAAAGATCCGGTATCAATACTTCTGATCTTTTCGAGCTCTGTATTGTTTAATACAGGGTGAGGTAATGCCACACAATGACAATGCATTTGATCTTCATCAAGAATATTACCATTATTTCCCATAAATCCGGCAAGACTCATTACCAGACGCTCGCGAATTGGGTCAATGGGCGGATTGGTTACCTGTGCAAACAACTGCTTAAAGTAATTTGCAAGGTGTTGAGGCCGATCAGAGAACACAGCTAAAGGAGTATCAGTACCCATAGAACCAATTGCTTCCTTACCTGTAAGTGCCATCGGAATAATCAGGGTTTCAATATCCTCACGAGAGAAACCAAATACCTGCTGATACTTAAAGGTTGATTCATTGGATAATAGTGTAAAGGCTACTCTTGGTTCATCAAGATCTTCTAGTTTGATCTTATAGTTATCAAGCCAAGTACCATAAGGCTGTTGAGAAGTAATTTCCTTCTTTATTTCATCATCTTCAATAATTTCACCTTTCAGGGTATCTACAACTAACATTTTACCTGGCTGTAAACGACCCTTCTTAATTACTTTTGACTCATCAACTGGTAAAACTCCTGCTTCAGAAGCAACAATGATCTGATCATCACTGGTAATCACAAAACGCTGTGGACGAAGTCCATTACGGTCGAGTGTAGCTCCAATCAAATGACCATCTGTAAAGGCAATAGCTGCTGGTCCATCCCATGGTTCAATTAATGTTGCATGGTATTCATAAAATGCCTTTGTAGCAGGATCCATTTGCACGTTACCATCCCATGCTTCGGGGATAAGCATCATCATAACATGAGGCAATGAACGTCCACAATGGAAAAGTAATTCGATCACATTATCAAGGCAGGCAGAATCTGATTGATTATTATCGATAACTGGCAAAAGCATATCCATCTCATCTTTAGAGAAAAATGGAGATGCAAAAGAGCGAATTCCAGAATAAAACCAATTCAAATTACCCTTTAGCGTATTTATCTCACCGTTATGGGCAATAAACCTGAAGGGTTGTGCAAGACGCCAAGATGGAAAAGTATTGGTAGAAAAACGTGAATGGATCATACCAAAAGCAGACGTCAAATTAGCCTGTTTTAGATCAGGAAAATAGATCCGAATCTGAGCACTGGTAAACTCTCCTTTGTAAATGATGACATTCTGGGATAGTGAAACAATATAAAATTGCTGCTCTGCCCCTGTTACCGTTTCTCTTACTAATTTAGTTATGTGGTTTTTAAATACATATAATTTTCGCTCAAAATCTTCAGCAGAATGAATATTTGTAGGTTTAGAGATAAAAACCTGCTCGATATCCGGCTCAGAAGAAAAAGCAGCTTCACCGATAATACCGGCATTAACAGGAACCTTACGGTATCCCATTATTGTTAAACCTAGCTTTTCTACTGCCTTACCGATCGCCTTGCGGCAAGCCTCTTTAATTGTTGCCTTTTTAGGCAGAAATATCATGCCTAAGCCGTAACTACCTGCTTTATCTAGATTAATATTAAGCTTCTGGGCTTCTAGTTTAAAAAAATCATGAGGGATCTGAATTAATATCCCTGCCCCATCACCTGAATCCGGATCACAACCGCATGCACCGCGGTGTTCCATGTTTTCTAAAATAGTAAGGGCATCACTCACAATTTGATGCGATTTCTTTCCCTTAATATTTACAATAAAACCAACTCCACAGGCATCATGCTCCATTGAAGAGTTGTATAAACCTTGTATTTGGGTATCCGTATTTGTCATCAAAAATTTAAAATATATAAGCTTACTAAAGTATGAAAAAGCGATATCATTACTTAATTAACAATGATTTTTATCATTAAATCAAAAACTATCATTTTATTTTATGAAAATTATAATATTTATAATTTATTGGCATTATTGTTGCCAAAATGATATTTCACGCATCAGTTTTATACCCAAAGGGCAATAACTCCATTTTTTTTTTACTTTTGTGATGGGCAAGTCTTTTACGACCAGCTCCCTTTGAACTCCCCCAGGGTGGGAACGCAGCAAGGGTAAAAGGTTGTAGCGGTGCGATAAAAGGTGCTTGCCCATTTTTTTAAATTGAGTTAATTAGCAAATTAGTTAATTAGCAAATTGCTTCAATATATGAGCAGGCTTAAGGCTGATGAAAATCCAATAGTTTTAAAGACGTTTTCTTTTGCTGTTAATGCCGCCAGATATTGCCAATTACTTCAAAAAAATAAGGATTTTCCGCTAGCAAATCAACTGTTCAAAAGTTCAAATCAATTGGTGCCAATGTCAGGGAAGCACAAAATGCAGAGAGCAAAGCCGATTTTATTCACAAATTCAAAATTGCTATAAAGGAGGTTGATGAAACCGAATATTGGTTGGCATTATGTAAAGAATTATATAATCATTCAGAATTAACTGCATTAACTGAGCAACTAATCGAAATACAAAAAATCATAAATAAAATAATTTCCACGAGTAAGAAAGCATAATTTGCTAATTTGCTCATTCACTAATTTGCTAATTCAATTAACATGAAATTTTTCATAGACACCGCAAATCTTGCCCAGATCAAAGAAGCTCAGGCACTTGGTATTTTAGATGGAGTAACCACCAATCCTAGCCTAATGGCAAAAGAAGGCATTACCGGACACCAAAATGTAATCAATCATTATAAAGCTATCTGTGCTTTGGTTGATGGAGATGTGAGTGCAGAAGTTATTGCCACTGACTTCGAAAACATGGTAAAAGAGGGCGAAATACTAGCTGCTCTAGATCCAAAAATAGTAGTAAAAGTACCGATGATTACTGAAGGAATAAAAGCTATAAAATACTTTAGCTCTAAAGGCATCAAAACCAATTGTACCCTGGTATTTTCTTCAGGGCAGGCACTTTTAGCTGCTAAAGTTGGTGCTACTTATGTTTCTCCATTTATTGGTCGCTTGGATGATGTTTCTACTGATGGTTTAACCTTGATAGAAGATATTCGACTTATCTATGATAATTATGGATTCGAAACACAGATACTTGCTGCTTCTGTTCGTCATCCAATGCATATTATTAACTGTGCTAAAATAGGTGCTGATGTAATTACAGGACCCTTATCTGCCATGATCGCCCTTTCAAAACACCCATTGACTGACAGCGGACTTGCACAGTTCTTGGCTGACCATGCAAAGGCTGCAGGGAAATAAGGGGAAAGGGGAAAGGGGAAAGAGGAAAGCTGAAAGGGGAAAGCTGAAAGGGGAAAGCTGAAAGAGGAAAGGTTAAAGCTGAAAGCTAAAAGCGGAAAGCTGAAAGGGTTTAAACATGTAAATCATGTTAAAGCTTTAGAAGAAAAAGTGATTATAGACCCTAGTAAAGACTTGGTACTAGTTTGTCCAAATTGTCATGCAATGCTAAACAGAAAGAAGGGCTTATAGGTTACTTAAGAACTGAACCAAGAGCAAAGAACCAAGAGCAAAGAGCAAAGAACAAAGAACAAAGAACAAAGAACAAAGAACAAAGAACAAAGAACAAAGACAATTAAGTGTTCATTTCAAATTACCGCTATTTCTCAGATAACATACAACTGACAACTAACCAACTAACTACTAAATAGTATTGAGTATTGAGTACTAACCAACTAA
>CAMDQV010000085.1 GCA_945906015.1 Pedobacter schmidteae
TTTTAGCTATTCCGATCTCAAGGTAGATGCCTCAAACCCTACTCAGATAAAAGTGAATATCGCTGTTAAAAATATCGGAACGCGTAGTGGTGAAGAAGTAGTACAGCTTTATATTAGGGATAAGATTTCTTCAACCGTAAGGCCGGTAAAAGAGTTAAAAGGCTTTCAGAAGATTCATATTAATCCCGGTGAGATAAAGCAATTACAGTTTATTCTTACCGATAAAGAACTTGGTTTTTATAACGGGGAGGGACAGTTTTTGGTTGAGAAAGGCGAGTTTGAGGTAATGGTTGGAACAAATTCTCAGGATCTGCTTAAAACTGTTTTTACAAAAAAATAGGTAAGCAAGTATTAGACACAATCATTAGCATTTGATCCTTTATTCGATTTATAATCCACTAATTGAACTAATTTTGTCATTATCGTTTGAATAAACTTCAGCCCTGCAAATTCTTCATGCAGGCAGCTATCTTGTATACCATTAAAATACTTTAAATTTTCAGAAAGCCCTAAAAACGTACAGGAATCATGATTTTACAGAAACCTATTATTAATAGGTTTCTGTTTTCAAATAAATTTTCTATTTTAATTTATTATTTGATAAAAATCTTAACAATTAAACTTTTAATTAATTAATTAATCATGAATCAAACTGTTAATGCAAATCGCCTATTCTTGGCTAGTTGCTTTGCACTTATTACAACGGCATTTTCGTTTAGTATACGTGCAGGCATTTTAACACAATTGGGAACTGAATTGAATCTGGACACAGTTCAATTGGGTCACATCAATCAAATGTGGTTTTTGGGTTTTCCAATATCCATGATCTTGGGAGGTATTTTTTACGCTAAGATTGGGCCTAGATTGATTATGCAAATTGCTTTATTAGCACATGCAATTGGTATAGTGATGACTATTTATGCCACAGATTACTACACCTTACTGATTTCTACACTTTTAATTGGTATAGGTAATGGTTGTACCGAAGCAGCTTGTAATCCAATGATCGCTGATTCTTATTCAGGCTTAGACTTCAGCAAAATGATCAATCGTTTCCACATGTGGTTTCCGGGTGGCATAGTTCTAGGTGCTTTGATCTCAAAATTCATGACTGAGGCAAGCATGAGCTGGCAGGCTCAAATTTGGGTAATTTTGATACCTACTAGTATATATGCTGTTTTATTTTTTGGTCAAACTTTCCCAAAACCAAGAATTTCGGCAAATTCAACTTTGGATAATTTTAAAGCAATGGTAAACCCATTGTATTTATTTATGGCTGCATGTATGGCATTAACTGCTATATCTGAGTTTGGCCCGCAGCAATGGGTTGGTCCAATCCTTTCAAAGGCAGGAGCAAGCCCAATGTTGATCCTGGCTTTAGTAACTGGTTTGATGGCTGTTGGAAGATATTTTGCAGGTCCGCTGATCAAGAGTTTAAATACTGTTGGCGTTTTACTGGGCTCTGCCATTTTTGGAGTGATCGGTATTTACATGATGAGTACCATGGATGGTAGTATGCTTTATGTGGCTGCTGTGTTTTATGCACTTGGAATTTGTTATTTCTGGCCAAATATGCTCGGATTTATTGCAGAGAGTATGCCACAAACTGGAGCTCTCGGTCTTTCAATTATGGGAGGAATAGGAATGTTTTCTTCTTCTATGTTCCAGCCAATTATTGGAGCATGGATTCAGGAAAATAAATTGGTGGCGGTGTCAAAAGGATTAGTTGGTGATGCAGCAGATCTGGCTGCCGGTCAAGCCACTTTATCAAATATGCTCCTTTTCCCTGCTATTTTAATCTTAGCATTTCTTGCATTATACTTATACATGAAAAAACAAAAACCGCTAAGCGCGGCTGTTTAATAATTTTATAGAGGGGGCTTTTGCTCCCTCTATTTTTCTATCGAACTTCTCCAACACTGTACATTAAACTTCTATCGCTCATTAAATCTTGAGTACTTATAAAAGGCTGCCATAATTTCTTGGGGCTTCTCAAGGCTCAAAATATTCCTGCAATTCTCCTTTTTCTTAACTGCATTTACAATCTGGATTCCTGCAATTTTAGTCTTTTTTATATTTTTATTTAATTCGGTGTTTTATGCTAATTTAAATGTTTGAAATTTTGGAGGAAGCTTAAAGTGGATACCCGAATTTGGTGGGATAAAAAATAGTAGTCAATTTTTAACTATTAGCCGAATTTGCAATTTATAAATAGACAGTATTACCCAGATTTAAACAATGAAAAATTTAAAACAAAGATTATTAAACGGGGAAACCCTGAATGGTTGTTGGTTAAATCTTGGCAGTGCTGTCACTGCTGAAATAGTTGGCTTATCCGGTTTTGACTGGGTTTTGATTGATCTGGAGCATGGTGCCGGGTCAGAAAGTACTACCCTCTCGCAAATACAAGCTTTGGAACATACCTCTGCCGGAGTAATAGTCCGTGCCGAAAGTACTGAACCCCAACGAATTCACAGGGTACTGGATATGGGTGCAGAAGGAGTCATGTGTCCAAAAGTCAGAAATGCCGAAGAGGCTTTGAAGGTTGTAAAAGGTCTTCATTATCCTCCTTTTGGAAACAGAGGGGTAGCGAAAATGGTTAGGGCAACTCAGTTTGCGCAAAATTTCAACGACTATTATCAAAAGTCAAGAGATCAGATATTGGGAGTAGTTCAAATTGAAACGATTGAAGTCTTAAGCCATCTTGATGAAGTGGCAGCAATTGAGGGTGTAGATGTGTTATTTATTGGCCCTGCTGATCTTTCTATGGAGTTAGGTATTTTCGGTCAGTTTGATCATCCTACTTTTATTGAAGCACTGAATAAAATAGTTGCTGCTGCAAAAAAAGCAAACAAAGCAGTGGGTATTTTATTTTTCAATCCGGATGACTATCAGCGCTATCATAATTTGGGAATTCGATTCCTGGCATGTGGTGCAGATGCCACCTTCGTTGCAGAAGGTGCGAGAAATATGGCCGGGAAAATGGCAAAATTTAAAAACCAATAAATTTAAAAACCAAATTATGGATCCTTTTCTTTTGTTATTAATAGGCGTAATTATTGTCGTAGGCGGAATAATAGGTTTAAAACTTCACCCTTTTCTGGCTTTATTATTTGCCGCCTTCATTGTTGCTTTACTTACCCCTCCTGATTTTATTCAAAATTTCGGACTTGAAAAAGGTATGTCAGCTGATGCTGCCATGGCTCTTTCAAAGAAAAATGTTGGCGAACGGGTAGCTACTGAATTTGGGAATACTGCAGCAAAGATTGGAATATTGATAGCTATGGCCGCTATAATAGGTAAATGTTTGTTGGAAAGTGGTGCTGCTGAGCGGATTATAAGATCTATCCTTTACTTAACTGGTATGGATAAGGCTCCAGTGGCATTTTTGGTTAGCAGCTTTTTTATTGGTATCCCTGTATTTTTTGATACTGTCATTTTCTTAATGATTCCATTGGTAAAAGCCATGACTTTAAGAATTGGAAAGAACTATTTATTATTGGTCATGTGTGTGATGGCGGGTGCCGCAATGGCGAATTCATTAGTCCCACCTGCACCTGGACCATTATTTTTGATCGGTGAGATGAATATTCCAATTGGTTTGATGATGGTAGCGGGTACAATTGTTGGGCTCTTCACTATTACTTCAGGTTATTTTTTCTCAGTTTGGGTCAATAAAAAACGGCCTATTGAACTAAGAGATTCTTTGGATGCCAAAATTGAAGATATAAAAGCCTCAGCAATTCTTGATACAAAGCACCTTCCAGGCCTGGCTATTTCTTTACTTCCAATACTTATTCCACTTATTTTAATCTGTATTGACACCGTTGTAAACACCATGAAACCTGCTGATAGCAGTACTTTGTCACCATTGATTCAAAACCTTATTGGTATTTCTGCTTTTTTAGGAAATAAAAATACAGCAATAATATTAGGGGGTGTTGCTGCTATTCTTGTTCTTGCAAGTAGAAAGAAGCATTCAAAAGAGGGACTTACAACCTTTGTAGGTGCTGCCTTAACAAGTGGTGGTAGCATTATATTGATCACCTCCGCAGGTGGTGCATTTGGGGGTATGCTTCAGCAAACCGGAATCAGTTCTCAGATCGCTATAATGACTCAGGATTACCAGATGGCCTTAATTCCTTTGGCTTTCCTTATCGCAGCAGTTGTCCGGACCGCCCAGGGATCAGCAACAGTAGCTTTGATTACAGCATCAGGAATATTATCGGGTATGGCAATGAATGCTAATCTTGATTTCCATCCTGTTTATCTGGGATTGGCCATTGGTTGCGGTTCTAAATTAGTTCCATGGATGAATGATGCCGGGTTCTGGATTATCTGTAAGTTAAGTAACCTGACAGAAAAAGAAGCACTTAAAACCATTTCACCTTTATTGGTTGTAATGGGTATTACAGGTCTGATTGTCATTATGATCGGGGCGAAATTATTCCCTCTTGTTTAAAGTTTAAAAAATAATTTGTTAGTAATGGAAAAAATAGGTTTTATTGGTTTAGGTATCATGGGAAAACCGATGGCATTAAACCTGATAAAGGCCGGTTATCGGGTTAATGTATTGAGTGCAAGTAATGCTTCCGGCATTTTGAAGGAAGCTGGTGCAAGTTTGATTGACAATATTGCAGAACTGTCAAAACACTCAGACATCATTATTACCATGTTGCCCGATTCTCCTGAAGTAAAAAATGTAGTTTCTGAGGTGTTGGAAGGAATAAATTCTGGATCTCTATTTATTGATATGTCCACAATATCGCCGGCAGTAAGCCTGGAAATATTCACAATTATGAAAGATAAGGGTGTATCTGCCTTAGATGCACCAGTTTCGGGTGGACAAGTTGGCGCTGAAGCCGGTACTTTGTCAATCATGACAGGCGGATCTGAGGATTCTTTCAACAGGGCATTGCCGGTTTTTCAGGCAATGGGTAAGAATATCGTTTTAATCGGTGATGCCGGTGCCGGTCAGGTTACAAAAGCATGCAATCAAATGATTGTTGGGATTACTATTCAGGCGGTAGCTGAGGCCTTTTCTATGGCAAAGAAAGCCGGAGTTGATCTTGAAAAGATGAGAGATGTACTTTTGGGAGGATTTGCACAAAGCCGTATTTTGGATCTGCATGGCAAACGTATGATCGATGGAAATTTTGTACCCGGTTTCAAAGTAAAACTGCATAAGAAAGATATGGGAATAGCACTTCAAACTGGTGCTAATCACAATGTTTCTTTAAAAGCAACAGAATTAATAGCTGGATTAATGAATCAGCTGGTCAGTGAAGGTCATGGAGAACTGGATCATAGTTCTCTTTTTATGCTTCAGGAAGGAAAATAAAATATTTCGTTTAACCGTAATAGTAAAATTAAAATTATGCAACGTAGAAATTTTGTTAAAACAATCGCAGCCGGATCCATTGGTGCTTCCGTGTTGTCACCAATGGAATCACTGGCAGAAGTAAAACCAAAACCTAAAAAAGTTTTGATGAAAGTTGGCTGCCAGTCGGGAGGAACAACTGAAGAGAATTTACAGTTGAAAGGCCGTTGTGGTGTATACAATATTGATGGCGGATCTCCCAAATTTATTCCTGGCGTAGGCTGGGATCTTGAAGATTCATTTAGAAAAAGAGATGCTTGCGAAAAGTATGGGATCAGTTTGGATGCATATCATTGGGCTTTAACTTCTGCCGGTATTGATAAGGTAAGTGTGCCTAATGTTATGCTGGGGAAAAGTCCGGAGAGAGATCGTGAAATTGACATGCTTAATCAAATGATCATGGTTGCAGGTAAAACTGGAGTTAAGGTTATGAACTATAATACAACCATTTTACCTGTGTTAAGGACTGGAAAAACGGTTGATTCCAAAAGAGGTAATGCAGAATATAGTACCTGGAATTATGCTGAAGCATTGAAAAGAAATGACCCAAAAACTATTGCCGGTGATGTAGATATTGATGAAATGTTTGAAAGGATCACTTATCTATTGGATAGAACTTTACCAGTTGCCAAAGAGTATAATGTTAAACTTGCAAACCACATAGCTGATCCTCCAACCCCGGCTGGTTATCGTGGAATAACACGATGGAACAGTCCGGATGTTTTTGCGGGAATCAAGAGATTCGCGCAGTTATACGATAGTAAATATCATGGTTTTAACTTCTGTATAGGGTCAATAGCTGAAGGGTTAAAGGATCCCAAGAATGATATTATTCCTATTATTAGATGGGCTGGTGAGCGAAATCAAATATTCAATATTCATTTAAGAAATATTAAAGGCGGTTGGAATAATTTCCAGGAGGTTTATCCTGATAATGGTGACATGAATTTTCTGCAGGTTGTACGTGAATTACGTGAAGTGGGTTTTGATGGCATGGTGATGCCTGATCATGTTCCACATCATCATGATCCTTTGGCAAATTGGCAGTCTTTTGCATTTTGTTATGGATATATCAAAGGATTAATACAAGCGGTAACTGAAGAAGCGGCAGTCTGATTTTAGGATACAAATAGATGATAAAACAAAAGGGCCCTCTAATCAGTGACATTATTATCACACCGATTGCCATTGTTGACCCGCCATTATTGAATGCTGCGGGACTTCATGCTCCATATGCCTTGAGGATCATTTTGGAAATAATAACAGATGATCAGATTACTGGCATAAGTGAAATACCAGGCAATGTAGATATTGAGCAGGCGCTAATTGAGGTGAGGGAACTCCTTGTTGGAAAAGATGTATTTCAGCTTAATCAAATCAGACAGGTCTTAACTGCCAGCTTTGGATCTGAATCTCCTGCAGAAAGAGGTGAAGCTCCTTGGGATCAGCGAAAGTTAGTGCATATTTTTAGTGCCGTTGAAGTTGCTTGTATGGACATCATTGGGAAAGTTCTCGGGCGCCCAATAGTTGATTTATTAGGAGGCAAATTGCGGGATTCTGTGCCCTTTTCGGCCTACCTTTTTTATAAATATGAAGGCGCAGGTGCTGAGTATGGGTTTGATGTAAATCCAGCAGCTCAAGGTTGGGAAGCGGCTAGGCAGAAAGCCGCTTTAACTCCTGCCGAAATCATAATGCAAGCTAAAGCAATGTGTAGCGAATTTGGATTTAAATCGATCAAACTTAAGGGTGGAGTTTTTGAACCCAGGCAGGAAGTGGATGCAATTCTTGCCCTTTACAAAGAATTTGGGCCAGAGGTACCCCTTCGTTTCGACCCGAATGCAGTTTGGAAATTAGAAACCGGAATTCAATATGGTAAGGAATTAGAAGGCGTTTTGGAATATCTTGAAGATCCTGTTCGGGGGCAAGAAAATATGGCTGCTTTACGAAAAATCTTAAAAACTCCTCTGGCCACTAATATGTGTACCACCTCGTTTGATAATATACCTAATAGCATTAAAATAGGTGCCGAAGATATAATTTTAAGTGACCATCATTTCTGGGGCGGACTAAAGGCATCTATGACGCTAGCAGGAATTTGTGAAACATTCGGAAGAGACCTGTCAATGCATTCAAACAGCCATTTGGGAATATCTCTGGCAGCAATGGTGCATTTGGGAGCCGCTCTTCCCAATTTGCCATATGCCCTTGATACGCACTATCCATGGCAGTCTGATGAAATTATTATGGGTGGTAGGATAAAGTTTGTTGATGGTTCAGTAGCTGTTCCTACAGATCCCGGATTAGGTGTGGAATTAGACAAAGTTGCTCTGGCAAAATTGCATAAAAACTATTTAAACTGTGGCTTGACTAAGCGTAATGATGAAATTGAAATGCAAAAAGTAGTCCCAGGATGGAAATTTCAATCTACACGATGGTGATCTGAATTCTCACTGATGAATCTGTCTTTTTAATTCGTTTATTAAATCCACTGGATTTGTGCTCTTTTTTTAACAAATTCAAAGAATCGTTTTTAATTTAGTATACCATAAGGAAATATGAAATATTGCCTATGAACAAAGCAAA
>CAMDQV010000086.1 GCA_945906015.1 Pedobacter schmidteae
CTGAGTTAGTTATTAATGGTGTTACCGGCTTTATGGATAATGTTGGTGATATTGATGCAATGGCCGCTCATGCAATTTATATTTTAAAAGATGACCAGCAATTGGAAGCATTTAAAGAGGGTGCTCTTAGTCGCGCAAAAGAATTTGAATTGAGCCTTATACTTCCAGTTTACGAACAGTACTACATGGATGTAATGGCTAGTGCATCAAGGATTTAATACGTTAAATTTAAAGGAATTCAAAACAACTATTTGAAATAAAAAAGACTTCTCGGATATCCAAGAAGCCTTTTTTTATAGAATATTAATTCTGATTACCTTAAAGCAGGTGCTGCAGGAGCTAGTACAGATCCGGCTTTTGCAGGAATGATATTTACTACATCTACTTCAAAAATAAGAGGAGTAAATGGAGGAATTCCCTGATTGCCCTGCTCACCGTAAGCCAGGCTTGAAGGTAAGATCAAGGTTGCTTTAGCACCTTTAGGTAATAACATTAATCCTTCTTCGAATCCAGCAATAGAGCCATTCATTCCAACAGGAAGTTTAAGTGGCTCATAAGGGCGCTGTGGATTGAATGTACCATTCTTTTTAGCTACTTCAGCCAAACTGCTGTCGAATACTTTACCGCTCAAGAACATCCCAGTATAATTTACTAAAACAGTATCACCTGGATTTGCTTTTGGACCGCTACCTTGAGTGATAACCACATAATTCAAACCTGAAGCGGTAACTGTTGGTTTTAAACTTTTTGCAGAAACATAAGCCTTTACCTTATTAGCTTCGCCAGTTTTTGCTTGATCCATTTCAGTTTTCAGGAATGCATCAATCTTTCCACGGAAAAGACTGTCGGTTAATTTACCTTTAGGTATTACTTTGTCAATTTTGATTGTGTAAACCAGGTATTTCTTGGTGGTATCTGATGGTTGAGGACGACCCATTTTTTGAACCATTGAGTCGATATTGATTTTGAATGTTGCACTATCACCTTCACTTAACAGACCAAGAGCAGCAAAAAGATCTCCTTTGAATACAGATTTTTCTTTTACCAATAATGACGGACGGTCATAATCGTATGAACTGTACAATACTGAATCTCCTTCAGTTTTCTCAATAGCTTTGAACGCTACAAAATCACCTTCTTTAATTGTTTCGCCTGATTTGTCGGTGTGGATTTTGTACAACATATCTCCCTCACCTTTTTCAAAATTTTTGCAACCGGCTAATCCCGTAACTGCAAGCCCTAATACGATTACTAATTTTTTCATCTTGAAATATACATTTGTTTTTTAATGATTCTACCCTGAGATTGTAATTTTTACTCCTGGTAGCTTCTTTTTGGGTTTATTCGTTTATTAATTATTTGTTTTTATGTTGATTGCTATTCTATTTAAGGTACTATATTAATAAAAGTGATTTATATTCTGGTAAAATTACATTAAACTTTTTCCGTACCAAATCTATTTTATCTTGTGAAAATCCACCAGATGCATTTTTATGCCCTCCGCCACTGAAATATTTTTTACAAATTTCATTCGCCGGAAAATCTCCTACCGAACGTAAGGATAATTTTACAACATCCGGGCGTTCAATGATCAATACTGCCAGTCGAATTCCACTAATTGAAAGTGCATAATTGACAATGCCTTCGGTATCGCCCGTTGAGATATTAAATTGATCCAGCTCCTGAGCAGTGATCACAATTATTGCAGTATTATATTCTGGTAAGACCTCCAGTTTATTCAAAAGGCAATTTCCCAGAAAACGAAGTCTGTTTAATGAGAAATCATCGTATACTAATTGATGGATCAGTGTATTATCAGCTCCGCATTCAATCAGGTTAGCCACAATATGATGTACATTGGCGGTAGTTGAGCGGAAACGGAACGATCCAGTATCTGTCATGATTCCGGTATACAAACAACTGGCAACATCTTTAGTTAAGAGATGTTTGTCGCCCATAATATTCACAATGAATTCATAGACTAATTGTGCGGTTGCACAGGCACTGATGGTCCAAAGGCGATAATCTTCAAAGCCCTCAGGTTCCAGATGATGGTCGATCAAAACTTTTTTTGCCTTGGATTCACGAACATAAATTCCAAATTCATTGATCCGTACGAGTGTATTGAAATCAAGACAGAAAATTAGGTCTGCATCGGCTACATATTGTTTTGATTCTTCCTGCTTCTCAGTGAAAATGATCACTTCAGCATTGTTTGGCATCCACTGTAAAAAACTTGGATAATCGGTAGGGGTAATCACTTGTACCTGATGGCCTTTTTGGATCAGATAAGTATATAAACCCAATGAAGATCCCATTGCATCACCATCCGGTTTGGGATGTGTGGTGATTACAATGCGCTTAGGTTCAATTAAAAACTCTTTTAAATGGTTTATTTCAAACATGTATAGTAAAAAGGAATGCAAATCTATTAAAAATACTGATTTACTCAGGCTGATTTTTAAAAATCCTTTAAGCTTTGATTTATTAGCTGTATTTTTGCACCAATTTTCAAATAATAAGATGGCAACAAACAGAACTTTTACAATGATTAAGCCCGATGCTGTAGCCAATGGCCACACCGGAGCTATTTTAGATGATATTATTAAGGGCGGATTTAAAGTTATAGCCCTAAAATACACTCGTTTGAACAAGGATATTGCAGGACAGTTTTATGCTGTTCATAGTGAGCGCCCTTTTTACAATCATCTTGTCGACTTCATGTCTTCAGGCCCGATTGTAGCTGCTATTCTTGAAAAAGACAATGCAGTTGAAGATTTTCGTAAACTGATTGGAGCTACTGATCCTACAAAAGCAGAAGCTGGAACCATTCGTAATAAATATGCAAAATCAATTGATGCGAATGCAATACACGGATCTGATTCGGATGAAAATGCGCATATAGAAGGAAGCTTTTTCTTTACCGCATTTGAGCGTTTCTAATAGAACCTTACAATCGCCCTAAAATGAGCTGTTTTACGCTTATTCAGGACGATCTTATTCAAAAATTGAATGAAGATATTACAAACCCGTTACCTGATATTTTTTCTGGTGATGCTCATCGTTCCTGGTGCGGTTTCCTATTTTGGAGGCTGGGATCGTACTATTGATTATTTATTTGTACTGAAGGCATTTTCCATTGCCTTTTTCATTACAGTTCTATACTATCTTCTGGTTAAAAATTATAGCCAAAGGGTGAAATAGTTTACAGGAATAGTATCTCATCGATAATACTGGTTCCTGCACGTTCATTCATTTTTTCAATGATGTTTGAGCGCATCATCATCAATTCATTTTTAATTACCGCAGACTCCATTCTGATGAATAATTTACGGTCGCGGATAAAAATATCTTTGGTCCGGTTAGCAACAGCTTTACCCATCATTTCTGGCCAGGCTAGAATCAATGAGGTTTCATCGAACTTACGCCTCAGCTTATAAACCTGTAGCATCTGCTCTATTGCATCCTTTAATGATCTGTCGTTTGTGCGCCCCATGATCTTTATCACTTATTTTGGTTTTCAAAGATATTAAACAATAATATTACCCTTTTCAATATCAAAAATACTAACTGGAACATCCAGTTCACTAAAAATGGCCTCAATTCTTTTTCTGCTGGTGTCTGTGATAAAAATTTGTCCGAAGTCTTTATCAGATACCATTTTCATCAACTTGTTTCTTCGGGCATCATCCAGCTTGTCAAAGATATCATCCAGCAGCAGCAAAGGTTCGAAGCCTTTCTTCCTGAATAGAAATGTATATTGTGCAAGTTTTAGTGCTATTAAGAAAGATTTTTGCTGTCCCTGCGATCCAAATTTTTTCAATACCATCCCATGTATGGTGAAATTCAATTCATCTTTATGAATTCCAATTGAAGTACGCTCCAGAATACGATCGCGCTCCAGGTTCTTTTTTAGGATTTCAGAAAAGTTATTCAAAAGTAAAGGTGAATCATATACCAACTCCACTTGCTCAGCATCCTCACTCAGGTATTGATAGTGTTTGTTAAAAATGTCTGTAAATTCAATCATAAAGGCCTTTCGCTTTTCGAAGATCTTATTTCCAGAAAGAATGAGCTGATCATCATAGATTTCCATTAATGCCAGATCATATTTCCCTGAAATACCGATCTGCCTTAATAGGGCATTTCTGTTCATCAGGCTTTTATTATAGCTGATCAATTCATCTAGATATTGGCTATCTGTTTGGGAGATGACATTATCAATAAATTTTCTTCTTTCTTCGCTCCCCTCTATGATCAGACTGATATCATTTGGAGAAATCATGACCAATGGAAAAATACCGATATGATCGGCCAGGCGTAGATACTCCTTTTTATTACGCTTAAATTTCTTCTTTTGAGTACGCTTTAATCCGCAAAAGATCACTTCATCATTCTGGTCTTTTTTAAATGTTCCCTGAATCATAAAAAGATCTTCTCCCTGACGAATCTGCTGACTGTCAATGGGATTGAAATAACTTTTGCAAAGAGAGAGGTAATGGATAGCATCAAGGATATTGGTTTTCCCTGCACCATTGTTCCCTGTAAAGGCATTGACCGTATCTGAAAATACTAATTCAGCCTCAGAATAATTTTTGAAATTTATTACAGATAATTTTTGGAGCCACATATTCATGCCTAAACTGAACGCTAATCAGCAAATTTACTCTTTTCGTTTCTTTAAGTTCGTAAAACCGAATGTTTTTTAGTTAAACGGCTAGAAATGTTTTTTGAACAATACCCCTTCCCTCTTAAACGTATTTAACAAAAATGAATGCATTTTAAAAGATCTCAAAATTATCCCAGCCATATTTAGCTGTATCTTTATTAAAAAAAATCAATCTCTCTGATTTAAAAGTTGATACTTAGTCTGAAAAATGTATTTTTGCGGGATTGTTTAAGTGAGAAGGTTTACAATTTTTAAAATACCAATGTCAAAAGATCAAAAAGATATCGTAACAGAAACAGGCAATGAGCTTGGAAACACAGGCAAATTTGTACAGGAAAATGCAAAGAGCTTAGCCGTAATTGGTGGTGCCATCATAGCTTTAGTGCTTTTATACGTTGGTTACCAGAATTTCTATCTTGCTCCACGTGCAGAGAAAGCGGCTAATGAAATGTTTAAAGCAGAAGAATATTTAGCTACCGACTCGCTTAAAGACAGAGCGATATCAGGCGATGGCTCCTATCCCGGATTTGAAAAGATTGCAGAGGAGTACTCAAATACTAAATCTGCCAATCTTGCCAATGCATATTTAGGTGGCTTATACTTACAGAAAGGTGAGTTTCAAAAAGCAACTGACGCATTGGGTAAATACAGTAGTACTGGAAGTCCAATCATTGATCCATTAGTTCTTGGAATGCTAGGTGATGCCTACAGTGAACTTAAAGAGTATTCAAAAGCAATAACTTTTTACAAAAAAGCTGCCGATAAGAGTAAAAACTCTTTTACGAGCCCGCTATTCCTTAAAAAACTAGGTTTAGTTTATGAGGAGCAGAAAGATTTTAAATCTGCTGCTGATGCTTACAATAAGATCAGAACTGATTTTCCTGAAAGTGCTGAAGCAGCCTCTGTTGATACCTATATTGCACGTGCAGAAGCACAACAATAAAAATATTTCCTCAAATGGCTGTTACCGGAATATCCGGTAACAGCCATTTAGTATTTTAAGCCATGGCTACAATCCTAAAGAATTTATCAGATTTCTCTTCTATTGATGTTCCTTCTGCAGAGTCGTACAAATTTGGGATTATTGTTTCTCAATGGAATGCTGCGGTAACAGGAGCATTATATGAAGGTGCTCATACAGCACTCTTGAAGCATGGTGCTCTAGAAGAAAATATTATAACCATCAAGGTACCCGGAAGTTTCGAGCTAACTTCGGGTGCAGATATTTTACTTGGCTCTAAAAACCTGGATGCTGTCATTTGTCTTGGATGTGTGATCCAAGGAGAAACCCCTCATTTTAGCTTTATTTGCAATGCTGTTGCCAATGGAGTAACAAAAGTTTCGATCAAACACAATAAACCGGTCATATTTGGCGTATTAACAACTGATAATTTGCAGCAGGCTCTTGACAGAGCAGGAGGCAATCATGGTAATAAGGGTGTAGAAGCTGCGATCACTGCAATAATGATGGCAGGAATTAAGCCTTCTCTAGATCTGTAAAATAATTTTGATTAGTGGACTTAATTCAATAATTTTAAAAAAAAGCAAGAATGAAAAAAGTAGTTATTGGCATCATAGCCCTATTTATAGCCACAACAGTATTACAGGCATGTTCCTCAAAATTATGCCCTGCTTATGGAAGTTATCCAAAGTCAAGACGTTAGTCCTGTATTTTTTCCTAAATTCAATTTGACTGGAATTTGACCAGCCAGTCATCCTCTTTTGATACTTTTGTTCTTTCTTAAAAAAGGTATTTGATCATGAACTGGATTCCATTAACTAATCTCGAGCAATTAGAAAATATAGGTAAAGCTGAAGGCTTTAGCGTAATTTTCAAGCATAGTACTCGTTGCTCTGTCAGTTTGATGGCAAAAAAGAGGTTTGAGCATGACTGGGATGCGATTCCTGAATCAACTTCAGTATACTTTCTTGATCTGATCAGTAACAGGGAAGTTTCCAATACTATTGCACAGAAATTCAGTGTACATCATGAATCTCCTCAGCTTCTTTTGATAAAAAATGGCGAATGTATTTACGAAACTTCGCATGGAGAGATCTCTGCAGAAGATCTTGCAGAACAGATGGCCTGATCAGTTATAAAACTGAAAAACAATGCTCTTTGGTTTTTTTAATCCTGAAAGTTAAAGCTGATGTTTTGAATCAGATCAGGGTGAAGGCTCTTTGCAACCGGACAATTTCTTGCTGCTCTTTCTAAAATTAATTGTTGTTTTTCGGTATATCTGACCTCAGGAAAGTTAAAGCTGATCTGAATTTCGCTGACTCTTCTTGGTTCAGCTACCATAATTTTTGTTATTGAGCAAGTGCTGCCGTCTATTTCAATTCCATGTTCCTTGGCTGCAATTCCCATGATCGTAAACATACAGCTTCCTAACGAAGCCGACATGAGGTCGGTTGGTGAAAATGCTGCCCCCTTACCCTGATTGTCAAGTGGTGCATCAGTAATTAGTTCATTGCCTGATAAAACATGCTTTGCTTCAGTTCTAAGGTCGCCCAGGTAGGTGGTTTCAATAGTTGCCATTTTGCAGATCGTAGTTAAGTTTATGGTCAAAAATAAAAAATTTTGAGTGTATGGCAATCATTTTTAAGATCAGCCGGCATAATAACACTCCAATATCAAAATATCAGAACGGTGTATTTGACACTCAAATCTTCCCAAAATTCTTTACTTTTGCATCATGATCGAGTTACCGGTTATTCCAGTTAATGAAATGCAGCGCAAGCCAAACTGGCTTCGTGTTAAACTTCCAGTTGGAAAAGAGTACGCTCATGTTCGCAACCTGGTAGATACCCATAAACTTCATACCATTTGTGAGAGTGGTAATTGCCCTAATATGGGTGAGTGTTGGGGGGCAGGAACAGCTACATTTATGATACTTGGGAATATCTGTACCCGTTCATGTTCTTTTTGTGCTGTTGCAACCGGCAGACCCTTAGCGGTGGATACGGATGAGCCTAACCGTGTTGCCAGTTCGGTAAAGTTAATGCAGGTGAAACATTGCGTGATTACCTCCGTTGACCGTGATGATCTGAAGGATGGTGGTTCTACTATCTGGGCCGAGACCATCAATACGATCAGAAGGCAAAGTCCCGGTACTACTTTAGAGACTCTTATTCCTGATTTTAGGGGCGTGTGGGATAATCTTGATCGCCTATTGGCTACCCGTCCTGAAGTGGTTTCACATAATCTGGAAACTGTTCGTC
>CAMDQV010000087.1 GCA_945906015.1 Pedobacter schmidteae
TGCAATTGATTCGTCAAAACTTCAGGTAGATCTTGGATGGAAGCCGAGCTTACAATTTGAAGAGGGACTTGAAAAAACTGTCGATTGGTTTTTAACTAATGAGGAGTGGCTTCAAAGTGTTACCTCTGGTAATTATCAATCTTATTATAATGATCAGTACGGAAAGAGATAAAACCTTACATTTTCTTTTTTTCCTTTAACCTTTTTCCTTTGAGCTTTAGGCTTTCAGCTTTCCCCTTTCAGCTTTCCCCTTTCCCCTTTTAGCTTTCAGCTTTCCCCTTTCAGCTTTCCCCTTTTAGCTTTAGGCTTTCAGCTTTAATCTTTCCCCTTTCCCCTTTCAGCCCCTTTTACTCATACCTAAGCGAATCCACAGGATCGAGCTTGGATGCTTTAACAGCAGGGTATAGCCCTGATATTAAACCTACGCCAATACAAAGGGTTAAACCAAGGATAGTCCAGACCCAGGGCATAATGAATGATCCGCCCATTACCATAGAGAGTAAATTACCAATGAGGATTCCTAGAAATACTCCTGTGATACCTCCCATTAAACAAATAACGATCGCCTCAATCAGGAATTGTCTGCGAATAACCAAAGGTGTTGCACCAATAGCCTTGCGGATTCCTATTTCACGGGTTCGCTCTGTGACTGAAACGATCATGATATTCATCAGGGCAATTGCAGCCCCAATAAGTGTGATAGTCCCAATAACAATTCCTCCAATTCGGACAAACTTCAGGTTTTCAACTAGCGTCTGAGCAATTGCATCACTTTTTGTTATCTCAAAATTATTATCATCAGATATTTTTAAATTTCTGACGTTCCTGAACAAGGCTGTTGCCTCGCCAATTGCATATTCCATTTGTGCTGGATCATCACTCATTACAGAAATAGTGAAAGATGGATTTGTGATGGTCATTACCTGCTTGGCGCGAAGTAGAGGAATAACACAGATCTTGTCGCCACCAAAACCAACACTTGAGCCTTTTTCGGCTAGTAGTCCTACGATTCGGAATTTATTATTTCCAATACTAATTGTTCTGTTGATCGGATCTGCATTAGGAAAGAGTCGGGTCTTAATTTCATAACCTATAATTACTACGCTTGTTCCATATTCAAGGTCCGATTGCGAAAAATTTCTGCCACTAGCTATTTTGTATCCGGCCGACATTAAATAATTTTCGTCTGCACCGAGAACAGAAATATTGGGATTGGTTTTTTCATTTCCATATTTTGCAGTTCCTCCAAATGAAGCAAAGGTATTTACGGATATGGTTGCGGGGAAGTCAAAATTGCTTTTAAATGCAGTGGCCTGTCTGTAATCTATTGATTTATATCTTTTAGGCCTCTGGCCACTTCCGCCAATCCGGATTCCGATACCCCTGTTTCTGATGGTAAAGGAATTAGCTCCCATGCTTGAGAATGTATTATTCAAAGATCCTTCAATTGCATCAATAGAGGTTAAAATGCCAACTAATGCGGTTATACCAATTGCTATGATGATTGCAGTTAAAAATGTCCGAAGCTTATTGCCCTTCACAGATTGCATAGCAACCTTGACATTTTCAGAATAACTCATTGTTCCGGCCATAGCATAAATATAAAAAGTCCTGCTAGTTTGACAGCAGGACTTTATAAAATGTTACAAAAATATTTTTAAACTGAGAATGATGTGCCACAACCGCAGGTACTGCTGGCATTTGGGTTACTGAAAGTAAATCCACGTGCATTTAATCCATCTTTGAAATCAACTTCCATACCGGCTAGGTATAAACCATGTGCCTTGTGCATAAACACTGTGATTTCATCAATATTATATTCCTGATCGCCTTCCTTCTTCTGATCAAAACCTAAAATATAATTCATTCCTGCACAACCCCCTCCTTCAACTCCCAAACGTAATCCGTAATCTGAACCTAGTTCCTGCTGCTGAATAAGTTTTTTTATTTCTTTCTTAGCCCCATCCGTTAAGGTAACTGGTGCAGTAAGATTTGCAATTTCTGTGCTCATATTTCTTTTAAAATCTTATCGCAAATATACGTGAAATTGCTCACTTTTGTTTTAATTCACAGCTTTTTGACCATCTGTTAACAATTGCAGAATCATGAATGATATTACTTTTTTGTTTGATATGGTTAAATATACGTTTTCAGGTCTCCTGGTATTCTTTGCCGCCTGGTATTTTGTGAAGCCATTGCTTTTGCAAAATCTTAACTTTCAGAGGCTAGAATTAAAGAAAGCCGGACTTATACATACCCTTCCATTAAGGCTACAGGCTTATGAGCGTACAGTATTATTCTTAGAAAGAATCAATCCTTCAAATTTACTGGTTCGTTTGCATGTGCCTGGTATGAGCGCTATTGAAATGCAAAAACTTATCATCACTGAAATCCGATCTGAATATCAGCACAATATCTCCCAGCAGATCTACGTGACTGAAATGTCATGGTCTGTGGTAAAAAGAATCAAAGAACAGACTATTGGAATCATCAGTAGTGCTGCAAATGCTTTGCCGGCTGAGGCAAGTGCGATGGACTTGAGTAAATCGGTTCTCAAGCATCTGGCTAATCTGGAAAGCGAAAATCCATATGACCTTGCGCTGAGCATTGTAAAAAAGGATATTCAGTCTTTATTTTAAACAAATGAGTGAAAAAAAAATTAAAACTAGTTCAGGCATTGAAATAAAGGAAGTCTATACAGAACCTAAAAGTCTGGAATTGCCTGGTGAATTCCCTTTTACCCGTGGAATTCAAAAGGACATGTACAGGGGTCGAATGTGGACTATGCGTCAGTATGCAGGATTTTCTACTGCTTTTGAATCAAATAAGCGGTATCATTATTTGCTTTCACAGGGCACAACCGGATTATCTGTGGCTTTTGACCTTCCTACACAGATCGGCTATGACTCAGACCATGAAATGTCTGATGGTGAAGTTGGAAAAGTAGGCGTGGCAATTGATTCACTTATGGATATGGAGATTCTTTTTGATGGAATCGATCTTAGTAAAGTGACTAGCTCAATGACCATTAATGCTACTGCACCAATCTTATTGGCCATGTATATTTGCCTGGCAAAAAAGCAGGGTGCCGATTTGAAGCAGATTTCAGGAACTATTCAGAATGATATATTGAAGGAATATGCTGCTCGCGGAACTTATATTTATCCGCCTAAGGCATCTATGCGACTTATTACAGATGTTTTTGAATTCTGTAGTAAAGAACTTCCAAAATGGAATACCATTTCTATATCCGGATATCATATTCGGGAGGCAGGGTCAACGGCGGTGCAGGAACTCGCTTTTACATTAGCCAATGGGAAGGCTTATCTTCAGGCAGCTATAGACAAAGGTTTGGATATTGATGTTTTCGCCAAACGTCTTTCTTTCTTTTTTAACTGTCACAATAATTTTTTTGAAGAAATAGCAAAATTTCGTGCTGCCAGAAGAATGTGGGCAAAACTTACAAAAAGCATGGGTGCAACAGATCCTGCTTCTCAGAAACTGCGTTTTCATACGCAAACAGGAGGCTCAACATTAACAGCTCAACAGCCGCTTAATAATGTGATCAGGGTAACTAATCAGGCAATGGCAGCAGTATTGGGCGGAACACAATCTTTACATACCAATGGATTTGATGAAGCACTTTCATTACCAACCGAGGCTGCAGCAAAGGTGGCCTTAAGAACACAGCAAATCATCGCATTTGAAAGCGGGGTTACTGACACGGTCGATCCGCTTGCAGGCTCTTTCTTTGTGGAATCTTTAACCGATGAAATTGAAGCAGCTGCATGGAAATATATTGAAATTATTGACGCAAAAGGGGGGTCAGTAGCAGCAATTGAAGAAGGATATATTCAAAATGAAATTGCTAATTCGGCTTATCAGTATCAAAAAGACATAGAAAGTGAAGAAGCTATCTTGGTGGGAGTAAATAAATATGTAGATGCCGAAGGGTTAAAACCAGAAGTTTTCCGTGTAGATGATTCTATCCGCAAAGTACAGATCGATAAACTGATTAGTCTTCGAGCTAAAAGAGACGGATTGGCTGTTGATAAAGCTTTGGAAGCCTTAAGGGTTTCTGTACAGAATGGCTTAAATACAATGCCTTATATTATAGATGCAGTAGAGGTATATGCTACTTTAGGCGAGATAGCTGATGTTTTTAGAAAAGAGTTTGGCGAATATTAAGGCCTGATGTAATTCATTTCTTCCTTCACTATTGTTAGGTTTTATGCAATTCCAGATAGTTTATTAACTTCTCCATTATCTGATTATAGCTTTTTTTTATGTTAATGATGGATTTCTCAACTAATTTGCTTGATTTTTTGACGTGCATTTTATTATTGAACAATATTGACTCGGGACATTGTTATTTTCTAGGCCATTTTCTTACTAAAAGCTAGAATTTAAGCATCTATATTAACCTGCCGGAGATGAAAAATTAAACATAAAAATTTTGACTAAAAATTTTTATCGGCAACCATGAAATTCAGAATATTTATGTGATTATTCGACAGAATAAAACCATTATTAATTGAAATAGTACAGAAAGTCAAGTTTTGTTTATTTAATCAGAATTGTTGGCCAATGGAAAAATAATTATTCAGAAAGTTTCATGGTTCAGTAATAAAAATGACTTTTAAATGCGTATGTTCATAAATACATTATATAATGTAAATTTTGCTATAAATAGTACACTATTTCAATCAAAATTTTATTAAATAATCGCTTTTTTATCTTCATAGTTAAATGATAAAAAAAATAAGTTATTCTCCTGATTTTCAATAAGTTGTAACTAATTTAAAATTATAATTTTTTAATCAATTTTTTTTCCGATAATTGAGACTCCAAAGAGTTATCAACATTTCTTTCGGCACAGATTGTAAATCAGTTTATTAGTAAAATAATATGGAAAAAACTTCTTCACATGTATGGAATAACTGTCTTCAGATTATTAAGGATAACATCCCGGCTCAGAGTTTTAAAACTTGGTTTGAGCCTATAAAAGCCTTACGTCTTGAGGGTAATGTTCTTACTATACAGGTGCCGAGTTTATTTTTTTACGAATGGCTTGAAGAACACTATGTTGGCCTACTCAGAAAAACAGTAAAAAAGCAGTTGGGAGAAGATGGCAGGCTTGAGTACAATATTGTTGTGGAAAAGTCTTCAACCAGCATTCCCTACACAACCAATATGCCATCCAATGGTAATGGTGCTGAGGGTAAAAACCAATCGATGCCAATGCCAATTTCCCTGAACAAGGATATAAAAAATCCTTTTGTAATTCCGGGGCTTAAAAAATTGCAGGTCGACCCTCAGTTAAATCAGAATTATACTTTTGAAAATTTTATTGAAGGTGATTGCAATAGGTTAGCACGTTCAGCTGGTTATGCTGTTGCAGGTAAGCCTGGAGGCACTTCATTTAATCCGCTGATGATTTATGGCGGAGTTGGATTAGGCAAAACTCACCTTGTACAAGCAATTGGAAATGAAATTAAACGTACCCTGACAGATAAATTGGTGCTTTATGTTTCTTGTGAGAAATTTACACAGCAATTTGTTGACGCTTTAAAGAATAACAATATTAATGATTTTGTGAATTTCTATCAAGCAATGGATGTTCTGATTATGGACGACGTTCATAATTTTGCTGGTAAAGAAAAAACACAAGATATTTTCTTCCATATTTTCAACCACCTGCATCAATCAGGTAAACAATTGATCATTGCTTCCGACAAACCACCTAAAGATCTTTCAGGTCTTGAAGAACGTCTGCTGTCCCGTTTCAAGTGGGGCTTATCAGCCGACCTTCAGATTCCTGATCTTGAAACTAGAATGGCTATTCTTAACAAAAAAATGTATTTTGATGGAATTGAACTTCCTTCTGAAGTAATTGAATATGTTGCTCATAATATCGACAATAATGTTCGAGAGCTTGAAGGTGCCATGGTTTCACTATTGGCTCAATCTACTCTCAATAAAAAGGAGATTGATCTGAATCTGGCTAAATCAATGCTTAAAAATTTCATCAAGAATTCAAGTAAAGAGATTTCAATGGAATATATTCAGAAACTTGTATGCGAGTATTTTGAGGTTCCTATCGAAATGGTGAAATCTAAAACCAGGAAACGCGAAATTGTGCAGGCTCGTCAAATTTCAATGTACTTGTCAAAGCTTCATACTAAAACTTCCCTAAAGTCAATTGGTGCGTTTTTTGGTGGACGCGACCACTCAACAGTGATCTACGCCTGTCAAACGGTAGATGATCTGATTGATACAGACAAAAAATTCAAAGGCTATGTAGCCGATATTCAAAAGAAGCTGAAAATGAGTTAAGTGCTCTTTTAAGCTCAATTTCATTTCCCTATTTTAAGATCTCATAGGTCAACTATTTAGTATTGATTTATGAGATTTTTATTTTGTAATTGCCTAAATATTAATTATTGACTTGCTTTTATTCGCATTTATTCCTTAATTGCTTTTTGTAATTGTACTTGTTTTATCATTCCTGTGAAATAATAAATGAAAACAGTATTCCTTTTAGTAATTAGCATTACTCTCTTTACTTCCTGTTCAAACTCTGTATCTGACGATTATTCTGGCTGGGCCAATTATGGCGGGACTAAAGATGCTAACCGATATTCGTCTATTGATCAGATCAATTTAGAGAATGTTACAGGTTTAGAGGAGGCATGGGTTTTTAATACAGGCGATAAAGACACTGCCAACCGAAGTGAGATGCAGTGTAACCCGATTGTTATAGATCAAACATTGTATGTTACTAGTTCAAAATTCAAGTTATTTGCCTTAGATCCAACAAGCGGGAAACAAAAATGGGTTTTTGATCCTTCAGCAAACTCAGATGAGAAAATGGGTTTTGGAATAAACCGCGGATTAATGTACTGGCAAGATGAAAAGGGAACTGATAAGCGTATTTTTTATGGCGCTGCCTCTAAACTTTATGCAGTGAATGCAATAAATGGTGATCTCATTAAAGATTTTGGAAATGGGGGATCGATTGAATTGAAGGAAGGTCTTGATATCCCTGAATCGCAGGATGGATCTTTGCTACTCAAAACTCCTGGGGTAATTTTTAAGGATCTTTTAATTGTGGGGATGAGTCTTTCTGAAGATGCTGATGCCTTGCCAGGACATGTCCGAGCATTTGATGTCAGAACAGGAAAACGTCAATGGATATTTCATACCATCCCTCAGCCTGGTGAATTTGGATATGATAGTTGGGAGGATAAGGAATCATGGAAAAATATCGGGGGTGCAAATAACTGGACCGGTATGTCGCTCGATGAACAGAGAGGTATAGTTTATGTGCCAACTGGTACTGCATCTCCCGACTTTTATGGGGGTACCCGTAAAGGATCAAATCTTTTTGCAAATAGTATTATCGCTCTAGACGCTGCTACTGGAAAGTATATCTGGCATTATCAGGTAGTTCACCATGATCTTTGGGATCGGGATCTTCCAGCAGCTCCCAATCTGATTACAGTAAATAATAATGGAAAAAATATTGATGCATTGGCACAGATCACCAAGCATGGCTATATATATTTACTTGATCGTACAAACGGGAACCCTATTTTTCCAATCCCTGAAGTTCCAGTTCCTCAAGAAGCCCTTCCCGGCGAAAAACCCTGGCCAACTCAGCCGATACCATCACTCCCAGAGGCATTTTCAAGACAAAAATTTGCCCCCGAAGATATCAGTAACATTAGCCCTGAAACCCAAAGAGAATTGACGGAAAGATATGCTCAGATCAAAAACAGAAAACAGTTTACCCCTCCATCTAAAGAGGGTAACTGGATATTTCCTGATTTTGGTGGAGGTGGTGAATGGGGAGGCGCAGCAGTGGATATGGAAACAAAGAT
>CAMDQV010000088.1 GCA_945906015.1 Pedobacter schmidteae
GAAGAAACATTCAACGGACTAGCAGCACGAATTATACAGCATGAATACGATCATATTGATGGTAAACTCTTTGTTGATAAATTAAGTCCACTACGCAAAGCCATGCTCAAAAATAGACTGACCTCAATTTCAAAGGGCATGGTGAAGGTTGATTATAAAATGAAGTTTCCTGCTGTTAAGAAGGGTAGAAGGTAGGTGGTTAGAATCTAGTAGTTAGTATAGAGTAGTTAGTATAGAGTATAGAGTAGTTAGTATAGAGTGCTTTGACTATTCATTTTTGATTAAAAATCTGATTTTTACTCTTTAAATTAATAAAACGTGAAACTGTCTGACCTCAGCTTTTAACTTTCACCTTTTGGCTTTCCGCTTTACCCTTTCAGCTTTTAACTTTGTCATTACGAGCGTAGCGCGGCAATCTCAAATTACAATTGAATTCAGATCTTGAGATTGCTTCGTCCTGCCTCCTCGCCACGATAATAGTATTATGAAGAATTTTTTATTTCAGGAGGAGTAATATTTCTGAGTTTAGCTAGTTCAGCTTTCCCCTTTATCCTTTCCCCTTTCAGCTTTTGGCTTTCCCCTTTCAGCTTTTGGCTTTCCCCTTCCCTACTGCTCCCTACTCCGATCACCCTGCATAATTTGTTGGATAAGTGCTCCCCATGCAAAAGGATTCAGCAATGGATTTGCCAGACGCTGATTGATATTCTTGTTAACCAAACGGTTATGATTATTCTGGAAATTAAAACTCTGCATTTCAGCACCATCCCTTGGAAGGCTGGCCATCATGGCAGATAAACTTTCACGTGATACATTCTTCTTGGCTATTTCAAGATCATCGTCTGCGAATTTTAGAGTCATGAATTCTTTCTTGAATTCATCAGTGCTTGCCCAAGGATACACCCGTACCATAGGTAGATTAATAACATCCTGCTGCATCTTCATCAGAATGGTATACTTATTATCAGATAAATTTGTTGGGATTACAACACCTTCACGCTTATAACCAACAGCAGTAAAAACCAATGTATCGCCTTCGTTGGCAACAAATGAAAAATAACCTTTATAGTTGGCTGAAAAGAACTGATCTCTGCCGGTTACATTGGTAATGGTTACATATGGAACCACAGTATTACTGTCTCGGTTCATAATTATTCCTGAAAATTGCACGAGCTTCTTATCACTAACCTGAGAGAACCCAGAAAGAGAACAAAACAGAAAAATAAGGAATAACCAGTTTCGCATGCTTCAAAGTTAGTAAAATCGTATCGGAGTGATGTTAAATAGTGTTAAAAAGTATTTTATACAGATAATATAATGATTGGTTACGCTGGTAAATTTACTTCAATCGTTCAGGCAAAACCGCTTCCGGATCATCCATATCAGTTAGATTGATTGCTTCAATAGACTCAATTTCCGGAACAGAACGCTTGATAGCCTGCTCAATACCAGCCTTTAATGTCATGATACTCATTGGGCATGAGCCGCATGAGCCTAACAATCGCAGCCGCACAACATTTTCAGACGTTATTTCCTCAATTGATACATTTCCACCATCTGCTTCCAAATAAGGGCGGATAGTGTCTAACGCATTTTCAACTCTTTGCAACAAATCCATGATTCTTCTTTTTATAAATATACAAATTTTTTAAAAATGCTATTTAACAGCATTAAGAATAGCCACCTGTTGTGCCACACGCTCAGCAATCTCCAAAAAGGCTGCACCCATCGCATGATCATCTTCCAGAATTACAGGTTTTCCAAGATCCCCTGCATCACTGATACTTTTCACCAAGGGTATCTCACCTAAAAATGGGGTGTTAAATTGCTTAGCGAGGTCTTGACCGCCATTTTTACCGAATATATAATACTTATTATCGGGTAGTTCTGCCGGACTGAAATAAGACATATTCTCAACTACTCCAAGCAGAGGAATATTGATCGAGTCCATTAAAAACATACCAACGCCTTTTCGAGCATCAGCAAGTGCAACATTCTGCGGGGTAGTAACAATCACAGCACCCGTGATTGGAAATCCTTGGGCAACGGTAATGTGAATATCGCCCGTTCCCGGCGGAAGATCTACAATCAGATAATCAAGTTCACCCCAGTCGGCATCATTGAATAACTGCTTTACCGCAGTTGAAACCATTGGCCCACGCCATGGAACCGGCTGGTTGGGATCCGTAAAAAATCCGATTGAAAGTATTTTGATGCCGTACTTTTCTATGGGTTCTATCCGGATTTTACCTTCAGCGTTCTGAGAGGATTTGGGGCGAGCACCCTCCACTCCAAACATCATCGGAATGGAAGGCCCATAAATATCTGCATCAATCAAACCTACACTCGCACCCTTTTTAGCCAGTCCAAGTGCCAGGTTCACTGCCACAGTTGATTTACCTACGCCACCTTTGCCAGAAGCAACTACAATAATATTTTTGATTCCAGCTAGGGCCCTTTCTGGTCTGCTGGTTACTCTTGAGGTCATATTAATAGCTAGTTCTGCCTCCTTGCTCACAAAATGAAGAATAGCATTTCGACAGGCATTTTCAAGCATCGCTTTCATCGGACAGGCAGGTGTGGTTAATACCACTGAAAAACTAACCTTGTTGCCATCAATCTTTAGATCTTCGATCATGTTGAGTGTAACCAGATCTTTTTTAAGATCAGGATCCTCCACATGACGAAGTGCATTATATATCTGTTCCTGCGTGATCATTTTTGAATATTTAGGAGATAATATTTTTTGATTATGTTTATCCCAAATCTACTAAAAGTACTAAGCTTATTGTTAGAAGATGAAGGTTTTTACAGTCAATTGACCTGTAATTATTAATCAGCCTGAAATCTTTTTTATCTAAAAGCCTTATCTTTCAGTTAATGTATATTTTACCACATGCAGATATCCCAAAAATATTATAAGATTATCAGGATTTCAATTGTTAGTCTACTTGCTATTATTTTTATTGTGGGCGGATTAGCCTTTGCCAAACGTGAAGCTTTACTCAACGCGGCGATCAAAAAGGCAATCAGTAAAGCGGATAGCGAGTTTGATTTGGAGCTGAAAATTGAAAGTGCCAAATTTGTTGGATTGAGTAGCGTACAATTTAAAAATATAACTGCCGTGCCAAGGGGAAGAGATAGTTTGGCAAAAATTCAAAACTTTAAAATAGGGATCAAATTATTTCCCCTGATTTTTGGTGACATTAAAATAGCTGAAATAAATCTGGATAGCGGAATCATCAACCTGGTCAAAAAAGATTCCACAAGCAATTATGATTTTATTTTTCGCAAAAAGCAGTCAGATACTACAAAAGCAACGCCTGAATTAGATCTAGCAAAGTTTGCTAATAATCTGATCAATAAAATACTGTATAAAATTCCGGATGATATGGATATCAAGGATTTTAAAATAAAATTTACCGATGACTCAAACCTAGTAGATATCCATACCACAACTGCAACGATTGATGGAGGTGATGTCAGTTCAACGATCAAAGTGAACGGCAATGAATCAACCTGGCATATACAGGGCAGCGTTGATCCGGGTGATAAAAAACTCAACTTGATGCTTTTTGCAGATAATAAAAAGGTTGAATTGCCCATTTTCGAAAAAAAATTCGGACTAAAACTCAATTTTGATACAGCATTAACCGAGATGAGAGGGGTTAATCGAAGCGGAGATGAGCTCCAGATCAATGGCTCATGGAAAGTTAAGAACTTGCTGGTAAACCATTCCCGTATTTCAGCGAATGATGTAATTGTACAGGATGCCTCATTGGATGCTGATATGGTGATTGGCAAGAATTTTATTTCAATCGATAGCACTTCAACCATTCAGATGAAGGATATTGACATTCATCCTTATATAAAATATACCCTTTCGCCCTCTAAAATTTACGAGTTAAAAATCTTTACGGAAGAGTTAGATGCCCAGCAATTAATCAATTCATTCCCGCAAGGATTGTTCGAATCACTAGAAGGTATACAGGTTGCTGGAAAACTGCAGTATAACCTTGACTTTTACCTCGACTCTGAAAAGCCAGACGATGTTATTTTTAATTCAAGGCTAAAAAATGCGGGCTTCAAAGTAAAAAAATGGGGTAAAACCAACCTCCAGAAAATAAACGGAAGCTTTGTTTATACCCCCTATGAATCTGGTATACCGATGCGGGATATTATTATCGGACCTGAAAATCCGGATTATACCCCTATTGACCAGATCTCTCCCTATTTAAAAAATGCGCTGTTAACTGCAGAAGACCCTTCATTTTATAGCCATAATGGATTTGTTGAAGAATCTATCCGAAAATCTATCGCTACCAATTTTAAAGAAAAAGCATTCAAAAGAGGCGGGAGCACCATTTCTATGCAACTGGTAAAGAATGTTTATTTGAATCGACAAAAAACACTGGCCCGAAAGATTGAAGAAATTCTGATCGTTTGGATCATGGAAAATGGTCATTTATCAAGTAAACAACGAATGTTCGAGACCTATCTTAACCTGATTGAGTGGGGCAGAAATGTGTATGGTATTGGCGAAGCGTCCCGATATTATTTTAGTAAGTATCCAGCAGAGCTCACTATCGGAGAGAGTATTTTCCTTGCCAGTATAGTTCCAAAGCCTAAATCAGGTTTGTACAGGTTTGAAGGTGATGGTAGTTTAAGATCGGGGCTATCATCCTATTTTAATTTTATTGGTGGAATTATGGCCGGGCGTGGATTGACTCCCCCCGACAGTAATTACTATGGGTTTTATTCAGTCCGTTTAAAAGAAAGTTTACGATCTGGTTTACCCCTTGATTCTCTGGTTTCCGATAGCCTATTGATTGACAGTGGAGCTGAGGAGCAGGATGGAATCCTGCAGCAGCTATTTGGTAAAAAAAGAACAGATAGCCTGCAGGTTAAAGAAGCCCCAAAGCCAAAGATTATTTCTAAAGACAGTGTTATAATAAGGGCGCCAAGTACCCGAAAAGACAAACGAGAGCAGAGAAAACTGGTGAGGGACTCAAAAATTAAAAAAGGGAATTAGTAAATATATTTCCAAATTTAAGCCATGAAGATAGAAATTGATAAGAAAAACTTCGAGCTAATGCTGGAATATGAGCAGATCAAGAAAAGGATTCGCCTCTTAGCTATTCAGCTTAATGTTGATTTCGAGAACCGCATCCCTGTATTTATTGGAGTACTGAATGGAAGTTTCATATTCCTTGCTGATCTAATCAAAGAGATCCATATTTCTTCTGAAGTAAGCTTTGTTAAGGTATCATCATACCAAGGAGAAAAAAGTAGCGGAAAGATCAAAAAGGAGATTGGCCTGCAGATGCCCTTAAAGGATCGGGATGTGATCATTGTAGAAGATATAGTTGATAGTGGTAAAACGCTCGAATATCTGCTAGAGATGATCAATCAGGAAAACCCTGCTTCGGTAAATGTGTGTACGCTCTTACTTAAACCTAAATCATTAAAAGTAAAGATTGATGAGATTAATTATATCGGTTTTGAAATTTCGGATGAGTTTGTTGTGGGTTATGGACTAGATTATAACGGTTTAGGTCGTAATTTGAGAGATATTTATAAAGCAGTTTAAGGCATAAATAGTAAACAGTTAATAAAAGTTTAATTTGAAAAATTGTATTTTTACTCGGAACTAACCATCATAAAATGACTATTCACAAAGAAGGCTATACTTCAATCGCACTCTGTATTCTATTTATTTTTGTATTGAATGCAGTTGTACACTACCTTCTTCCCAATACTGCCTGGTTTACCTGGATCATTTATATTTTATCATTTGCCTTGTTTGTAATCATACTTCAGTTTTTCAGGAGTCCGGCAATTACGGTAGTAAAGAACGATCAGCATGTAATTTGCCCTGCAGATGGTAAGGTAGTTGTGATTGAGGAAACGCAAGAAACCGAATTCCTTAAAGATAAGTGTATTCAGGTTTCCGTTTTCATGTCGCCAATCAATGTACATATTAATAGAAATCCAATTTCGGGTATCGTTAAATATTACAGATACCATCCTGGAAAATTTCTGGTAGCATGGCATCCAAAATCATCTACTGAAAATGAAAGAACCACAGTTGTTATTGAGAATAAAGCAGGTGTTTCAATTCTTTTCCGTCAAATAGCAGGAGCTTTAGCCAGAAGAATTGTTTGTTATTCTAAAGAAGGTGATCAAGCTGTGCAGGGAGAGGAATTCGGATTTATCAAATTTGGGTCTAGAGTAGATTTGTTTTTACCTTTAGGAACTGAAATCAAAGTAGGACTGGGGGAAACTGTAAAAGGAGGCATCACAGTTTTAGCACATTTAAAAAACTAAGCAAAATAACATGAAAAAAATAGCAGGATTTTTAGCGATGGCATTCTTTGCAGCAACATTATCACTAATTGCCCAAGAGCCTAAATCTGCTCCAAAGCCAGCTGAAAAAATGGAATGTAAAATGGGTAAGGACTGTAAGATGAGTACTTGCACAGACAAGTCTAAGTCTAGCGAAAAAGCTCCAAAAGCATCAAAGAAAAATAATTAATTTGATCCGAATTCATGATTAAAGGATGAGTATTGTCGTGCAGATGATCCTAAATTTAGTCAAATCATTTAGTCCTAAACAATCAGGATTTTTTTCAAAAGCTTAATTTATTCTTTCGGATTAAATATCAGCGAGCTTAATTGCGTTGGATCAAACATCTCGTTGGCAATTTCAAGCAATTGAGGGGCAGTCACTTTGTTAATCTTTGCAAACACCTCCTCCAGAGAATCGACCCGGTTAAAGTCCAGTAGACTTTTACTCATAGAAATGATCAATCCCATTCTGTTTTCCTCGCCTAATGCGATCTGTCCAATGAATTTATGTTTGGCCTGCTGTAATTGAACGGGCCCCAATTTTTGATCCCGGAGTTTCTTTAGCTCCTTATTGAGCAGTTTGATAGCCTTTTCAGTTTTTTCAGTATCTGTACCAAAGTAAATGGAAAATATACCCGAATCACTCATTGGGGTATAATTTGACTCAATGGTATAGGCAATGCCATATTTTTCTCGAATTTCCAGGTTCAGGCGTGAGCTCATACCTGTTCCGCCCAATAAATTGTTCAGAAGTAAAAAGGCTGTCCTGTGTTTATGGTGAAAAGAGTACGATCGGTTGCCAATCACACAATGTGCCTGATTGATAGGCTTACTAAAAATACTGTGTTTCGGACTATAAGACCCTATTTTTTCGCGCACTCTCTCCGGTAAATTGGCTGGTATCTTTCCATAAAGCTTCTCGCTGATGCGGATGGCCGTCTTAAAATCATAATCTCCGAAAATCCCAATGATGATTTCATCTGTACGATAATTGGATTTCATAAAGAGCTGAATATCTTTTTTCTTAAAGCTTTTTACTGATTTGGGAGTTCCCAGAATATTTCTGCCCAATGTATGACCTTCAAAAAGCAGATCCTCAAAATCATCGTTTATGGCTTCATCAGGCTGATCCTGATACGAAGAGATTTCATCTAGAATCACCTCTTTTTCCTTATTCATTTCTTCGTCCGGAAAGACAGAATGAAATAGGATGTCCTCAAAAAGATCTATTGATCTTTCAAGATGTGGTTTCAAGAAAGAAGCATGAACGCAGGTGTACTCTTTGGTGGTATAGGCATTCAGATCTGCTCCAACCAGCTCCAGTCTGTTTAATATCTGGTTCGTATTTCTTTTCTCGGTTTGTTTAAACAAGAGATGTTCAATAAAATGGGCCAGACCATCTTTAGCCTGATCTTCATCGCGCGAACCAGCATTGATTATAATGCAAGCATGCGAAATATTTGAAGGGCTTGGCTTATGCAAAACACGTATTCCATTTTGCAGCTGGTGAACCTG
>CAMDQV010000089.1 GCA_945906015.1 Pedobacter schmidteae
TTTGGCGATCCGGGATTTAATTACGGGCGTGCGCTGTCTCAAACAATAGGCCGTGCTGTGCTAAGAATGGCTGATGCTAACACGCTTCCGTTTGAATTTAAAAATCTTCATAAAACCATATCTTCATATGTTGCTGAAATGATCAATATGACCGATCAGATGAGAGAATCAACGGCGGTTTATAACCAGGTAATTTCAGGGAATAATTATCAGCGTGCTGCTGATCCAGCAAAACCAGAAAAATTGCCCATTCGGAAAACAGAAGTGCCTTATATTGATTTTTCAGCTCTTCAAAATTCACTGGTTAACTTAGAATTGTCAGCAACAGCTTTATCTGATAGAATAGCCAAAGGAAACATTGCTTTAACGTCTTTAAAGGCACTAAATGAAGCACTTTATCAGGCAGAACAAAGCTTGCTAACAACAGCTGGTCTGCCACGCCGTCCTTGGTATAAACATACCATTTATGCCCCCGGATTTTATACCGGATACGGTGTAAAAACAATTCCCGGAGTGCGTGAGGCTATCGAACAACGCGATTGGAAAGAAGCACAGGATCAGATCGAAATTGCAGCAAAAGCGATCAGTAGACTGGCTGAGCATTTGAATAATACAATAAAACTAGCAGATTAAATAGACTTACGAATTTACTTAGGCACCTTGAACGTTAAATTCGTCAGTCACTTTCTAGCGGTGACTGACGAAATCTACTTTCTTAACGCTTAGGTGATTTCATAAGTCGTTTTATTCGATAAAAAATATCGAATGTGTCAACTATGCTATTTATTCACAATCTCTGTGACCTTTCCTCTTCTACCTGCAGTATCAAATGCTGCGAATCTTAATTTCCCCTTATCAGAAACCGGACCGGTATAAGGTGTGCTTCCAGAACCAGGCTCCGAGCCATCAACCGTATACCTGATGGTTAAACCGGGCAGCTGAATATTAGCATGAACCTTTCCATTATCAAACTTTAAGCCCACGTCTGGAATGCGATAAGAAAACCCGCCATGATAATAATTTAAACGAGGTAACTCTCGCTTTCCAACCACATTTGCAAAGGTGGTAAGGGCATTGGTATAATACAGATCATTCAGTGCAGAACTTTCACCCATTGCCCATTCAGGTTCTTTTGCCCAGGCCCGCTCAGCCATACCCAGAAGTTTTGGCAGCAACATATATTCAAGTCGCTCAGTAGTTACATTGTTTTCAGACCATAGCAAGCCCTCTAACCCTACAATATTCGATTTACCATAATCTGTAAGCCTGATCATTTTAGACTGATCTAAATTTTTGATAGACCTGCCCTGACCATCTTCCTTCACATTCTTCAAAAAATCAAAAGGGATAAAATAGAAAGGTTTATCAAGGTCAACCATGCCACCCCACTTTAAACCAGGCTCAAAATAAGAACTAGTATATGCCAGGTCGAAATATTGATTGGATACCGGAGAAAGAACTACTTTATAACCGCTATTGGCTAATTTATAGGCTAAGTCTTCAGCACCCCATCCAATCACATTATTCCAAACATGCAACTGAAAATGTTGATTCCCAAAATCAGGATTAGCAATATAAGTTGGCTTGCCATCTAGTATGGTCTTGCGCATTCCTGCTTCTTCCCATCCTGAAACAAATAATCCCCGCTTTTTAGCCATCTCATTTAATCGGCCAAAATAATAATACCAGAGATCATTTGTAGATTTTATGACTGGATTAGTGCTTTTAAGTTTTTCATAAGCTGGCGATTTTTCCCAAACTCCTGGAGGCACTTCATCACCGCCATAATGAATAGTTTTCAAAGGGGCTCCTGCCTCCTTATACATCAGGATTAGATCATCGGTCACCTTTTCCACAAAATTATAAACAGAAGGTAAAGCCACATCCATCACATTATCTGACCAGTTTTGAACAGAGCGATACTTGGTTTTATCTAAAGGATCGATCAATCGGTATCTCGAAGCCTCTGCTGCTTTACCAGCCTTCATTAACTTAGCATAACGGTTCTCCATGGCCTTGATCGCTGCACGGGCATGCCCTGGAGATTCAATCTCAGGAATAACCTGAATATGTCGTTCTGTGGCATATTTCAAAACATCAATAAAGTCTTTTCTGCTTAAAAACCCGCTTCCAGGCATTTGATTTGGAACACCACCAGAAGCAAATGAAGGCTGAAGATAATTTTTATTATCCAAGGTATGCCCTCTCACACTTCCAACCTGAGTGAGTTCTGGAAGTGAAGGAATTTCAACACGCCAGCCTTCATCTTCCGAAAAGTGAAAGTGGAATAAGTTCAGCTTATACAAGCTCATCAAATCAAGAACCTTTAAAATCTGCTCTTTTGTTTGAAAATTTCTAGCTACATCAAGCATAAAGCTACGATAGCCAAATCGTGGTTGATCGTTAACCTCAACTAATTGAATAGCAATAGAAGCCTGCTTAGTTTTCCAGCTAAGAGCAGGAATAAGACTCTTAAGCGATTGAATTGCATAAAAAGCACCAGCAGGGCTTGAGGCAAAGATTTGAATTCCATTAACAGTAACCTGAAGTTTATATTCTTCTGTAGCCAATTTAGAATCTCTTTGTAAAATAATTTGACCTTGTTTATTAATCAAAGGTTTGGAATTCAAAACTTTAGCTAGTTCATCTGCCAGATAGTTTGCCTCCTTATTAAACCATGGATCTGCTGAAATTCCAGTAGTTTGACTGATTGTAAACTCACCAGCATTCACCTTGATTTCTGAAGGTGTCGGGAATATTGGAGGCAATTTCGAAGCAGGTATATCCTGAATGTCCTTGTTTTTTGAATACACAAAGGCTGGATCCATCCATGTTTTGGATGCAGGAAGTGCCTTTATAAATTCAGGTGAAGGCTCGGGATAAGTACACTTAACGGGTACAGCTTTATTTGGCAAATCATCAAATACAATATAAAACCCTTGCGGCGATTGAGTTACATTTTCTGTACTCCCGGTTTGGATCATCTGGAAATTGATCGTTGCTCCTGCCGAGATTCCATCAGAAGCTGCATTAGGCTGAATTTTATACAGATCACCATTTATAAATGACATGGTCAAACCTCTGCTATCAGGCTTTAGTATATCTGCGCCATAGTTAAAATATAAAGTCCAACCATGTGGCGGAAGGTCATTTTCAGATCCATTCAGTATCGACAATACCGATAATGATTGATTCTTGCCTTCATAATTATTTTGAATAGGCTGCCATTTTACACTGATATTGTAGTTCTTAACTTGAGAAAAACCGGTAAGAATGGTGAATATTACAGCGATCAACGACAGAGTCAGCTGTTTTTTTAGAGTATTTAAACGCATGATATATTTTGATTTATAATCCGAAATTACAAATTTATCCTCACAGGTAAATGCATGTAACACGTTACAAATTCAAGAGATTTACTTCTTGACCTGGATCTCAATTTTAGAGCTACCAAGCTTACCTTCTGGGCTAATTCCCTGAACCACTACTGTATATTTATTTTCCTGGTCGGAGGTATAAAAGCTGATCGTTTTCTTCCCGTTTGAGTCAATTTTTAGATTAGGCGACCAATAAAGAACATTTCTAAAATCAGGAAGACGTTCAGAAACTTTGGCCTCAGTTTCGTATAGTGGCGAGTAGAACTCTCTTTCTAATTGCATTCCTTCGTAATCCATCACAGTTGCTCGTGTATCCAATTGAAAATCAGGCAAATTACCCTTGTAAGTTTTGAAGTTCAGAATACTATTGAACATTAGCGGTCCAAGAAAATACCGCTTTGCCACGACCTCCAATTCACGAACTTTCTTTGGATCATATTTTATAATCTTATTACCACGGTCAAAAACTGGCACTCCATCTAAAAGAATCAGGGGCTCTACGTTTCTTGGTAAATCATTGGGATGAGGCTTAACTCTAACCAATATGGTAAAATCATCCTTTTGTCGCATCAATGGCACTTCAGTAACATATTCCCTCAAAACCTCTTCCATAGTATTAAATCTCACGAAATTATCGAGTAGGTATGTTTTGTCGGGCTTGATATAAAAAGCAGTACTGTCTGTGAGCGCAGGATAAAAAGTTTTGAGCTTGTCAGCTGAAAAAATAGTTTGCACCTGGCTGCTGACACTTTGGTTCAGGATCCTGGATTTGAATTTTTCAGACAAATTCAAATCATAGGATCTTGAAGAAGAATATTTTTCTAAAAATGGGTTCGAAATATCGATTCTGTAGGTTGAATCTTGCTGATATTTTGTTTGTACTACTAGTTCAGAAGGTCCAAAAATATCTCTGGTATAATACCTTACCTGGCCAGTACTATTGCTTTTAGATCCGTAAATATGAAGTTTTTTGCCCGGAACAGCCAAATAAGTCATAATATCTATTGCCGGTGCATTGGTTCTTGTATCCACTATTCTTCCATTGATAATATGACCATCAATTTCAGGAAGAAATTCAAGTGATGGAATTGTATTCTTGAGTAAATCCTGCCAAACAAATCTGCGCCAGCCATGTGTTAGCATCAGGTTATCCAAAGCTTCCTTGCTTATGGCATCATTCGTATTAAAGTAATAAGCAGGAGATTCAACATTTCCCTTTAAATCTGATTTTAGCCATAAGTAATTGAAAATATCTCCATTATCTGATTCCAGACTATCTGTTGCATAAACTGATACCGAAGCATCTACTGCAAGAGATTGTCCCTTTTCATCTTTAGCATCCAAATTAATGTTCACCTTTTTCCTTGGGGCATATTTCTGCTGATCAGCACTGGTATTAATCGATAACTTACTTAAAGGTTTCTTGAAAAACAAACGCTCAGCAACTGCCTGACCTGAACCATTAAATAGGGTCAAATGAGAAATACCTTCGCCTAGCATACTTTTATCAATCAGAAACTCTGCCTTTCCCATATCCAGATCAGCAGTTAACTTCATGTTAGTCACCTGTCTGGTGTGAACAAAAAGATGTACCTTCTGATTAGCAGGAACTCCATTTGTTTGCACACTGAGTTTTATCTTATCATTTTGATTATTAAATAATTGAATAACATATCCTGTTTTTGCGATTGGAATTTCTCTGCTAATGCTTTCACCTGGTAGCTCAATCAAGGCTCTATACGTTTTTCCTGCCTCAGGAATGAATGAAAAACTACCGATACCGAATTTCAGAGGTTTAAATCTGAGCAGAACTGCGTTGTTCTGATCAAGCAGAGTACCGTTGAAATTAACACCTTTACCCTGATCATCTATGACCCTGTAAGCTACTTTTCCAGGCAAATTTTGAATGATCTGTCCTCCTTCGGGAAAGAACTGAACATCATATTTAATAGCAGCTTTATTAGACTGAAGATTTTCAGGTTTTAACAAAGAATTAACGATGCTTATATTTTTATTGAAAAAATAATCAGGGCTGAAATTTTTCATCCAGTTGGTATAGGCCCTGAGTTGATAATTTCCAGAAGTTAATGAAACTGGTAAATACATTGAACCATTCCCGGTGCCTTTTTCAATTGAAATCTTTGCTTGCAAAACGGGCTTTTGATTTTTATCAATAACCTCAACATAGGCTATCTTACTTAAGTCTAATAACTCATTTGTAGCACCTGAGGTATAATAAAGTTTAAACCAAATGATCTCACCTGCCAGATACATTTCCCGATCTGTGTGAACAAATATTTTTTCCTGTAGGTTATTTGCATTAAAATTTTCAAATCGGGAGGCAATACTATCCAGATTTACTTGCTGAGCCTGAACATTAGAAATTAAAGCCAACAAAAAAAATATCCATGCGAATCTAAAGGTCAAGGTGGAAAGAATATGTATTGGTTTGCGCATTTCTTTAAAGCTGATTATTTATTCGATCTACCAAAAAACAGGCTTAATACTACTCCCTTTTAACCTACAGTCAAGGCAATTTGCAGTACTTCCATTGTACGTTTCTATTTTACCGCTCGCCCCCAAATTTGATATAGTAACCAGATTTTTTCCATCCTTGAAGTAGGCATCTAAACTGTCTTTTCGATTAGGAACCGTTAGTGTACCACAGTTCATGTTAAAATTCCATCCTGGAACCTGTGTATAGTTTATAAAAATTCGTTTCTCCATGATCCCAGCAATGGTCATAAACCCGATTACCAATTCATTTGGATTTGAAATACATTTTATATTTCCGTTAATTTCTGATGGTTGAATATCAAAAATCGAACCCTGCTGTTCAGAATTTCTCTTCATGATACTCAAATATTCAAAAGCCTCCTGACCTATTGCATATTGTTTGGTAAGAATACTATATCTCACATCTAGTTTTTCAGCACGGTTTTGAATAGTTACCAATGGGAAACGATGCACCACATCTGAATTAAGTTTTGCAGTTGATGTAATTAATATCCCGGTAGATTTTTCATTAACATAACAGGTAAACAAGGCGAGCATTTCATTTTGATCTCTTGCCACCATTACACCATTTTTGTAAACATTTTCCGTATACGCAGAAGAACGAATCTCCCAAGTTTCCTGATAGTCCCACTGATAATACTTGGTATTATTTTTACTATCGTGGGCATTCACATAGATCTTAACTCCTTCACCAGTTCTTTCCCAATTAACACTGTCAATAGCAGGTGTAGCAAGAACAGACATCAGATCAGACAGATATTCTTTACCTGCAGCAGTCTTTATTCTAAGTCGGTATTGCTGATTAGGGTTCAGATTCATCTGGGCGGCAGAATAAGTCCCAGCAGTATTCTCAGTAAGTGGAAAAATAGTATTATTTTGTCCCTCAACCTGAACTTTTGCCTTTGTTTCACTATTTGCCTTCAACTTATCTGCTAACTTCTGTGTCCGGCTTAAATAAATAGTAGACTGGCCCGCAGTATTAATTACACCCTCTACTACAAGTAAGCTTGGTGATTCTGTGATTCCATCATGCACAAAAGGCTTTTTACAAGCCAGACTAAAAAAGAGGAAGGATACAATTACCGCAGTTATATAATTTCTTTTCATCACATTAAAACCTGATATTATAATTAACAAAAGGAATGGCATTTCCAAAAATGGACAGCTGATAACCTTTGATTACTCCTTTTTCTGAAACAAAATACGTGGAGTAAGCATTATCTCGTCCTGTAACATTGTATATCCCGATAGTCCATGAGCTATGTGTTAACTGATGGATCTTATGATTGCCTTCAATATTGAGTGAGAAATCGGTTCTGAAGTAATCGGGGGCTCTGAATTCATTACGTCCCGAATAACTAGCTCTCAAAGATCCTGCATAATAGTATTTTCCGACAGGTACCGTAATTGGTCTTCCAGTGCTGTAAGTAGTGTTAAAGGAAGCACTAAACCTATGTGAGAATCGGTAGTTGCTAACGAGACTAAAATCATGGGGTTTATCAAAATTAGATGGATAATAGTTTCCCTGATTAACGATCTGTCCGGCATTTGGATCGTCCGACATCAATAAAGTACGTGAATAGGTATAACCTACCCAACCATTTAGCTTACCGCTTAATTTCTTAACCAGAAATTCAACTCCATAGGCCTTACCTTTGGTGTTGATCACATCTGTTTCAATATGATGGTTCAGAACCAGTGAAGCACCGCTTTTATAATCTAGATAATCCTTCAACTTCTTATAATATCCTTCAATAGAGGTTTCAATGGTATTCGACTTAAAATTCTTATAAATACCCAGAGAAACCTGATCGCCATACTGAGGTTTGATATTTGGATCACTAAGTTTCCATATATCAGTTGGTGAAATAGCTGTACTATTTGTGAGCAGATGAATATATTGTCTGAGGGTATTGTAACCAGTTTTAAT
>CAMDQV010000090.1 GCA_945906015.1 Pedobacter schmidteae
ACAGGTCCAGAAATTGGCAATTTGTTAAATCACTTCGCCCGACAATTACCTCCTGAAGAGATAGGAAGGATTAACAAATTTTTAGAAATTCTAACTAAAAAACTAGAAAAAGTAAGCATTGAGGCACTTCATGCACGTAAACCAGCTAAAGTAGCTTGGGGTCAAGGCAAAGTAGGATTCGCTATGAACCGCCGCAAGGTAGTAAACGGTAAATCAGTGGGCATGACCCCAATCCCTGAAGGTCCTGTAGACCACGACCTCCCACTTTTACGTATAACTGACCTGGATGGAAAACTTAGAGCAGTAATGGTTTCATACGCATGCCATGGTACAACACTAGGTCCTGATATTAATAAAATTCACGGCGATTGGATTGGAGAAGCACAAAAATTTATTGAGGAAAAAAATCCCGGCGCCATTGCTATGGTATCCCTTGGTTGTGGAGCAGATGCGAATCCAGAACCACGGGTTACCAATCTACAACTTGATTATGCTGCTCAACATGGCAAAGAAGTTGCTAATGAAGTACAGAAACTTCTGGCATCTAACCTTAAGCCAATAAGCTCCCCTCCTATGGGGCGCTCTAAGGTAATCCAACTTCCTTTTGAGCATATTCCAACTGTTCAGGAATTTGTAGAACAAGCCAATGAAAAAGGAGCAAAAGCCTATTTTGCAAAACTTGCTCTTGATAAAATAGCCCGCGGAGAAACTATTCCAAAAAGTCTTAATTATCCTATTACTACTTGGACATTTGGCAATGATTTGGCAATGGTTTTTCTAGCCGGCGAAGTAGTAGTAGATTACTCCCTAAGACTAAAAAAAGAATTAGCCCCAGAACGTTTATGGGTAAATGCTTATTCTAATGATGTTCCTTGTTATATCGCATCCAAAAGAGTTATCAAAGAAGGTGGCTACGAAGTAGAATCGTCCATGTATTCATATAATCAACCAGGTCGTTTCCAAGAAAGTATTGAGGATCTGATTGTAACAACCGTTCATGATTTGTTGCCATTAACCTTTAAGCCAGATGCAAAAAAATGAAATTTTTTAAAAAAAAATGTAAAGTTATGAAACAAGCTATGCTTCAAATAAAAAAAGAAACTCATGTGCTTCTAAAAAATTATTGCCAAGAACATGGCTATAAGATGGGAAGTTTAGTTGAAAACTTAATTAAAAAACATGTTGTTGTACCTAAGAATAAAGCGGGTGTTAAATAGCCAATAAGATTAGCTATTTATACCAAATAATTCAGAAATTCTAATTTTTTTCACTAAAATAAATATTCATGATTAGCAACAGATTAAATTTTATTATCCCGATTTTACTCCTAGTGGCTGTGCAATTAACTTATGCACAACAAAATACTGGAATAAATACTATTCAATCAAAAGGATTCAAGGCCTCTGTAGTCAAAATAGATATAACACCCAATGAACCGAAAATGTTATTGGGATATTCAGCAAGGCAATCAACCGGGATCAATGACCATATTTACCATCGGATTGTGGCAATGGATGATGGTGTAAAGCAATTTTTTTTGGTGTCAACAGACATTTGTGTTATGTCTCCTTCTGAATATGACCATGTTGCAGCTATTCTTCAGAAAGATCTGGGTATTGATCCCGAAAATTTTTGGTGGACATTAACGCACACGCACTCCGCTCCTGAGGTTGGAGTTCCAGGCTTGCCCGAAGTATTTATGGGAGATCGTTATAAGCATGATGTAGATACAGCATATACCTCGCTAGTGGAACGTTCCCTGATAAAAGGCATAACAGAAGCCAGAAATAAACTGGCCAAAGCTAAACTGGGTGTTGGCTGGGGTTTTTCGCAAGCAAATATTAACCGGCGGGCGATAGATGTAGATGGTAAGGCATCCCTTGGATTAAATCCGGAAGGCGCTGTTGACCGTAAAATTGGTTTAATACGTCTCGATAAAGAAGATGGAAGTCCGCTTGCACTGATTGCCAATTATGCGATCCATGGAACAGTGCTTGGCCCTGCTCAAACTGAGATCAGTGGGGATGCTCCCGGAATCGTATCTGAATATGTAGAACAAAAATTAGGTGTCCCACTTCTTTTCATCAATGGTGCAGCAGGTAATCTGGCTCCTATTTACAGTGTCTATCCAAATCCTAAAGCAGGACATCTGAGTCAGTTCAAGGTACTCTTAGGAGACAAGATTCTATCTGCTAATAAAGAAATTGTATCCAGTCGGTCTGATATAAAGTTATTTACTGGATCCATAATCATAGAAACCCCGAGGAAGCCCAATTTAAGCTGGCCAAAGGATTTGTCGAGATATACCCAGACCTTAGCTAATGGAGACCATATGGTGCTGCTGCCTGCAAGGTTCCTGAAGATCAATGAAGATGTGGCTATATGGAGTTTGCCGGTTGAATTATTTTGTGAGATCTCAAACGAGATTCGGGATCGCTCTCCGTTTCCCTTTACATTTTTCTTTGGTTATACCAATGGCTGGCTCGGATATCTGCCCACAGAAAAAGAATGGAAGCATGGAGGATATGAAATCGAAACCGTTTCACCCTACACACCTGTCGTGGAAAAACATTTAAAAGAAGCTGTTTTAGGCTATCTGGAGGGAGAAATGAAGAGCACACCAGTATCCCAGCCACAATCAGTAAACAGACCCACAATCGTGAAAACAGAAACCGATGGTATGCTCAGACTAAGTGCCCGAAATGGAAAGGGAATTGGACCGAAAATTAAATATATGCCTGAGTGGTGGGCTTTTGGATGGTTTACGAATTTAGACAGGGTTGAGTGGGATGTTGAGGTTGAGCTTGAAGGTGAATACAATGCCGAGCTGGTGTGGTCAGTTTCTGATGATACAGCCGGCAATGAGTTTCTATTTGAAGCCGGTAAACAAAAACTGATCGGAACTATTGATCGCAGCGGTTCTTGGGAAATTTTTAGGTCAAAAAATATAGGAACAATCAAACTTAAACCGGGCAGACAGAAAATTGTTTTCAAATCAAACAAGACTTCTGTAGATGCCGGAATGTTAGACCTCCGCGAAATTAAATTAAGTCTGGTAAAAAGTAAATAAACACTCATCTTTAAAATCAATATAAAATGATAACCTTAAAAAATAATCTCTGGTATTTATGCTTTCTCTCTGTTTCATTCATTGGATTTGCTGAAAGTTCTAAGAAAGCGGAGGATCAAAATGCAAAATGGAATATGGGAGTAGCCTTATATTCTTTTAACCGCTTTTCATTTGCTGATGCTCTTGATAAGGCAGAAAGTGCCGGAGTAAATTATGTGGAAGGTTTTTCTTTCCATAATCTGGGGAAGGACTTCAATGGAAAAACGATGGCTTCGACAACAAAAGAAGACATCAGCAAAATGAAGGAAATACTCAGTAAAAAAAATCTCAAAATGCAATCCATGTATGTAAGTGGTGCTAAAAACGAAGCTGATTGGAAGCATTATTTTGAGCTGGCTAAAGAAATGAATATGCAACACCTGGTATGTGAACCTGAAAAGGAATCTTGGGATATGCTCGACAGCCTTGCAGGTTTATATAAAATAAAAATTGCGATTCACGAACATTCAAAAGGTAAAAGCCTATACTGGCACCCAGATTCAGTACTTGCAGCAATGAAAAACCATCCCAATTTTGGCGTATGTGCTGATTTGGGGCATTGGGAAAGAAGCGGTTTAAACCCTGCAGAATGTCTAAAAAAACTGGAGGGAAATATTCTTGGAGTACATCTTAAAGACATTCATCAATCTGATAACCCAGAGGCTAATGATGTAATTATAGGAAAAGGTGTAATTAATTTCCCCGCTATAATCGCTGAATTAAAACGTCAGCGTTTTAAGGGCGTAATTCAAGTTGAATGTGAGCACAAAATGGAAAACAACCTGGCTGAGGTGATCGCAGGAAAGAAATATTTCGAGGGATTATATAATAAAGTCAATTAGATTACTAAGAAATCAAAACTATTAAAAGAAATCAATCTGAACCTATTATGAAATCATTCCACGAAATCTTAAAAAGAACTATAATTTCTTCAAATAGGAATTTATTTCTAATTGTATTATCTATTTTTCTTTCTGGTGAAATACTATTTGCTCAACAAGCTGAATCAACATTTGCATGGCCTGAGGGAAAGCAAATAGCAATCAGTTTAAGTTTTGATGATGCCCGGGCAAGTCAGGTAGATGCGGGAACAGCACTACTCGATCAATACGGAGTTAAAGGCACGTTCTATGTGGTTCCAAATTCTGTCAAACAAAGACTTGAAGGCTGGAAAAGAGCGGTTACCAGTGGTCATGAAATAGGGAATCATTCTTTCAACCATCCTTGTACAGGTAATTTTCCATGGTCAAGACAAAAGGCTATTGAAAATTATACACTAAAAAAAATGCGGAATGAATTAATTCTGACCAATAAGGCCATAAAGGAATTACTTGGAGTTGAGGCTGAGGTGTTTGCTTATCCTTGCGGACAAACCTATATCGGCAGAGGCGAAAATACAAAAAGCTATGTTCCTGTTGTATCAAAACTATTTCTGAGTGGCAGAGGCTGGTTAGATGAAGGTCCAAATGCTCCTCAATTCTGTGATCTTGCCCAGTTAACAGGGATGGAAATGGATGGTAAAGATTTTGATCAAATTTTACCACTGATCGAAAATGCAAAAAAGTCTGGCGCCTGGCTAGTTCTTGCCGGCCATGAAATGGGTGGATCCGGAAATCAAACCACCAGATTAAGCATGCTGAAAAAGCTGATTGAATATGCTCAAAACCCGGCAAACGGAATCTGGATTGCTCCGGTTGGAACTGTGGCTAAATATATTAAAGGGCAGAAGGGGTAAATTAAGTTTTTAGAGATCTAATGAACAATCTGTTAAATAATACTAAACATTTAAGTCTATGAAACGTTTAAGAAGTTATCCTAATCTAAATCCTGAACAAACACGGGTTCCTAAATTCTACAATTCGGAATTTACTCTCCAATCCTTATTCAAGCCTAACATCACTCCATTTTCGATGCTTTTAATAGCGCTTACCTTATGTTGCTCTTTAAATTCATCTGCATCCGAAATATATATTGGGAAGTCTGAGGCAAATATCAGTCCTACCCTACCGGTGGCTTTAATGGGTCAGTTTAATCTTCGGATTGCGCATACCGCCGCCACTCCTTTAACTGCCAATGTAGTAGCCCTGGAATCAAGAGAAGGTACAAAATCACTTGATGCGGTTATTTTCGTTTCCTGCGACCTCGTTTATATCCCTACACCATTACTTTCAATGATTCGGATAGAAGTAGCAAAACAGATACCCGGCTTTGACGGTAATAAGATTATTCTGAATGCGACACATACCCATACAGCACCGGTACTGGAGGATAATTTAGATGAATCCTCTTTTTTATATCAGATACCTCGGACCGGTGTAACACCGGTCAGTGCTTACAGGGTCCTATTCGTAAAGAATGTGGCCGATGCAATTGTTAAAGCCTGGAATAGCCGTAGCCCTGGCAGTGTAAGCTGGGGCCTTAACAGAGTCGCAGTACCCTACAACCGTCGTGCATCTTATGCTAACAATACCACCACAATGTATGGTAAAACCAATGTCCCTGAGTTTCATAACCTAGAAGGTTATGAAGATCACGACATTAATTCTCTGTTCTTTTGGAATAAGGAAGGGAATCTGATTGCAATGAGTATTGACGTTGCATGTCCGGCACAAGAAGTTGAAGGCCGTTCGGAGGTAAATGCAGATTACTGGCATCCGGTTCGAATGGCTCTAAAAGAAAAATTCGGGGATGACTTAACTGTATTGGGTTGGATTGGTGCTGCAGGAGATCAGTCTCCGCATATTATGTATCGCAAAGCAGCTGATGAACGGATGCTTAAACTAAGTAATAAAACACGTATGGATGATATAGCAGAACGTGTAGTATCAGCTGTCGCGGAAACCTATAAAACAGTAAAGAATGATCAATATCGAAATCTGCAATTGATTCATAAGGCAGAAAAAATCAAGTTACCGGTGCGGATAATCACAAAAAAGGAATACGAGGAATCCAAAATTGTGCGGGATGAAGCGGCAGCTCTTATTGCAAAAGATCCCAAAGCTGCAGACCAGCAATATGCAAAAATGACCTGGTTTGGAGATGTTCTCAAAAGATATGAACAGCAAAATACAAATCCCGATTATGAAACAGAAATACATGTTCTACGCATTGGGGATGCTGTAATATGTACCAATCAATTTGAACTGTTTACTGATTATGGCATACGCATTCAGGCACGCAGCAAGGCATTACAAACATTTGTGGTTCAGCTTGCAGGTCCGGGAACCTATCTGGCTACAGAAAAGGCCATCCGAGGTGGTGGATACAGTGCGGTCTGTCAGAGTAATATCGTTGGTTCAGAGGGTGGACAGATTCTAGTCGATCGGACTGTTAAATTAATTGATGAAATGTGGACCGAAAAAAAATAATTGATTTTCATGAGTAACAATCTAAGATTATCGGAGATGATATTTATCAGGTTAAATTAAGGATGGATATTGTCTTTGTCTTATTACCGCTCTTATTATTAATGTATGCTGCATATAAAGGATTTAGTGTTATCCTTTTTGCACCATTAACCGCATTGCTAGCTGTACTTTTAATAAATCCAGCCTGGGTTCCTGCTTTTTTCTCAGGCATTTTTATGGAGAAAATGGCGGGGTTTTTAAAGCTATATTTTCCGGTATTTTTATTGGGTGCTATTTTCGGAAAAGTAATTGAACTATCGGGTTTTGCAAAATCCATTGCCCATTTAGTTATCAAAGTTATTGGTGAAAGCAAGTCAATGCTTGCTATAGTATTAGTTGGAGCCTTATTAACTTATGGAGGGGTATCGCTTTTTGTGGTCGCTTTTGCCTTGTACCCATTCGCATCTGAGCTTTTTAAGAAAACTAATATTCCAAAGCGTCTCATTCCAGGCACTATTGCCTTGGGTGCATTTACGTTCACAATGGACGCATTGCCAGGTTCACCACAGATCCAAAATATTATTCCAACAACATTTTTTAATACGAATACATGGGCTGCTCCCTGGCTTGGCCTAATAGGGGGAATTTTTGTGCTATCAGCAGGAATGATTTATCTGGAATGGCGAAGAAAAAGTGCAAAATCAGCAGGTGAAGGTTATGGAGATGGACACATCAATGAACCGGAAGAAATATCCAGTGATAAGCTACCAAATGCTTTAATTGCAGTGCTTCCATTAATCCTTGTGGGTGTTTGCAATAGAGTATTCACAGAATTAATAATCAGAAATTACGGTAAAAGTTTTGATTTTTCAGCAATTGGAATCACTGGAGTATTGCCGGTAGAAATACCCAAACTTGCCGCGATCTGGGCTGTGGAAGCTGCCTTATTGATTGGTGTAATTGCAGTTATGGTCCTTGCATTCAGTAAAATCAAGGTAAATTTTAATGCCCGTATTAATCTATCTATTGGAGGAGCCTTACTCGCTACTTTAAATACTGCCTCTGAATATGGTTTTGGTGGTGTAATCGCAGCCTTACCAGGGTTTAAATCTTTGAATGAAGGCTTGGCTTCTGCAATCCATGATCCGCTTGTTAATGAAGCAGTTACGATAACTACTTTAGCAGGAGTAACAGGATCTGCCTCAGGTGGAATGAGTATTGCCCTGGCTT
>CAMDQV010000091.1 GCA_945906015.1 Pedobacter schmidteae
ATTACATCTGGATATTCGCAGCATTAATCATTGGTACTGTTTTAGGTACCATCGCTGCAAAAAAGGTAAAGATGACCGCTATGCCAGAAATGGTTAGTTTATTTAATGGAATGGGTGGTGCCTGTGCTGCATTAATTTCAATAGTAGAATTCGATCACCTTAATCATCAAATTCAGCTAGGTGGACCAGTTAACAGTGGAACACTTTTGATCATTTTTGCTGGTTTGATCATTGGAACAATTTCATTTGCCGGTAGTATGGTTGCCTGGGCAAAATTGAATGGAAGAATTAAGGATTTTGCATTCAATGGTCAGCATATTATGAACCTTGTCATTTTTGCTGTAATCATCTGTCTTTCAGCTTACCTGATCATATCAGGTGATCCTGCAGCGGGGTCATTGTTCTATTTGGTTTTTGTATTGTCAATTATTTATGGATTATTCTTTGTTTTGCCTATCGGCGGTGCAGACATGCCGGTTGTTATATCTTTGTTAAATTCATTTACAGGGGTTGCAGCAGCCTTTGGAGGATTTTTATATGATAATCCAGTGATGCTTACTGGTGGTATTTTAGTAGGTTCGGCTGGTACAATCTTAACCATACTCATGTGTAAAGCAATGAACCGACCATTGAGTAATGTTTTGATTGGCTCATTTGGTGGTTCTTCATCAGCATCTGCAAGTAAAGATCAGGGAGCCTATAAAGAAATAAGTATCAGTGATTCAGCAGTTGTAATGAGCTATGCAAAAAAAGTCATGATTGTTCCAGGATATGGTTTGGCCGTTGCTCAGGCTCAGCATGTATGCCATGAACTTGAAAAATTACTTTCTGATAAAGGTGTTGAAGTTAATTATGCAATCCATCCTGTTGCAGGTCGTATGCCTGGGCATATGAATGTACTTCTTGCCGAAGCAGATGTAGATTATGCCCGATTGTTGGAAATGGAACATGCAAATGAAGAATTTCCTCAAACAGATGTGGTTTTGGTACTTGGAGCAAATGATGTTGTTAATCCTGCAGCCAAAACAGACCCGGGATCTCCAATTTATGGAATGCCGGTTCTTGATGTTGAACTGTCAAAATTGGTTATTATAAATAAAAGGAGTATGAATCCTGGGTATGCAGGTATTGAAAATGAGCTCTTTTTCCAACCTAAATCTTCTATGTTGTTTGGAGATGCAAAATCAGTACTTCAAAAATTAGTAGCAGAAATTAAAACACTCTAGATAAGGTGAAAGCTTAAAGGGGAAAGCTGAAAGGGAAATGGCTGTTTTTGAAACATAACTATGGTTATTTTATAGTTTAGTTTTATTTTTCACGTTCTGTAAAATCTTTGAATTCCTTTTTAAGGAATTAAGGTAAAAAAAAAGCAAGCCTGTAAGCCGGGTTCTGTTTCCCGATAAATCGGAAATTCTATCATTTATCTAGCCATACAATTGCTTATATGATCTAACGACCTACCCATTCCGGATAATGTCGCATCTGCGACATAAGGAAACGAGCAGCTTCGCTTCCGGAACCTATTTGGTCTTTCAACTCCTGGGGTTTACCGTACCTTATGTCGCCATAAAATACTGTGAGCTCTTACCTCACATTTTCACCTTTACCCACCTAAGCAGGAAGTTTATTTTCTGTGGCACTTTCCGTCTCCATTTTCATGAAGCCTTCCTGTTAGGAAGCAGAATGCTCTGTGTTGCCCGGACTTTCCTCCTTGATTTGCATCACGGCGATAGAACAGCTTGCTTTTCAAAGATAGCTATTTTGTTTTTAAGGAATTTGTGGTATTTGCCTTAATCTTAATAAGTTCCTTGTCAATCTTGATAATACTCCTCAATATGGCAATAGATGCCGAATGAAAGAAGTGCTGATTGATACTTGCAAATTTATCGGTGGGCTTATGGTAATCATCATGATCTTCGACCCCGAAATAAATAAAAGGTATATTTTCTTTTGCAAAAGGACCCTGATCGCTTTGCATGGTCCAGTCATCCTTACCCGAATCAGGAATATCATGTCCAAAAAGAATATTTATACCCGTATTATCATCTGCATCTTCAATGATCTCTTTTAAAATTGGTGTTTTATAAGTTCCAACAGCATAAAGCTCTGACTTGTCATTATGAGAAACCATATCCATATTAACATTCATAATAATTGATTTTCTGGATATTACAGGTTCTTTTAAAAAGGCATATGCTCCTTGAAGCCCCATTTCTTCAGCATCAAAGGCGATAAACAACAAGGTATTACGGGGTTTATGGATTTTGAAATATTCTGCAATTCCTATTAAAACGGATACTCCTGAGGCATTATCATCTGCTCCATTATATATCATAGAATTAGTGACTCCTAAATGATCATAATGTGCTGAAATTACAATTACATCATCTGTTTTGCCCTTTACAAACCCAATCAGATTGGTTCCATTGATAAGCTCTGACTTCCTGTTTTTAAAACTAAATGGATGTCTGTACTTATCCTGAAATGATTTTAAACCAGCCTCAATAAACCGTGCAGAGATATATTCTGCAGCGGCCTTATTGCCTTCTGTCCCAGTTTTTCTGCCAGCAAACAGATCTGATGATAGAGTTTCTATATCTTTCAGTAAGCTAGATCGGTCTATATCTTGTGCATTTGCACAAAAAACTGAAAGTAATGCTAAGGTTAGTATTAGTTTTTTCAAATTGGTTAATCAGATGATGAATTTGAGATGGTCAGTTTATAAATTAAGCGACCTCGCGGGTGTCAACTGCAACAACTCTTGATACCCCTTGTTCGGCCATTGTAACACCATAAATAATGTCTGTACTTGCAATTGTTCTCTTATTATGAGAAACTATAATAAATTGTGAACGATCTGAAAACTCACGAATGATATTATTGAACTTGTCGATATTGGTATCATCAAGAGGAGCATCAACCTCATCAAATATACAGAATGGGGCAGGTTTCAATAAATATAACGAAAATAATATCGCTGTGGCGGTCAGTGTTTTTTCACCTCCTGATAATTGATTGATGGAAAGTGGTCTTTTACCTTTTGGCCTTGCTATGATATCAATGTCAGATTCTAAAGGATTTGAAGGGTCGGCTAAAAGCAGATCACAACTGTCTTCATCATTAAATAGTGACCGAAAAACCTCAATAAAATGTTTTCTGACATTAATAAAAGCATCCATAAACTTTTCTTTTGCGGTATCATCTATTTCTTTAATGGTTTGTAATAAAGATGCTTTTGCTTCTGAAAGATCTTTTTTCTGTGTTTGAATAAAAGTATAACGTTCATTCATCTCCTGATAGGCTTCCATAGCCATAGGATTAATAGCTCCAAATTCATCCAGTTGCCTTTTGAGCCGTTCTGTTTTTTCACGCAAATCTGCTTCATTTTCTGATCCTGTTTCTGTGCTTATTTCATCATCTAGCAGATCTGAAATGTCAATTGAAAATTCAACCGATAAACGCTCTTTTAATGCATTTAACTCTAGTTTAATTGCTGTTTTCTGATCCTTTAACTCATTATTGATCAAGTCTGACTGATCTTTATTACGACGAAGTACACTTATATTTTCTTCAAACTCAGTGATCTTTCCTCTAGAGGCATAATAAACTTGTTCTGAATCTTTTAACGCATTTTCAAACTCTTCCTTTTGTACATACATCGCAATCAGATCCTCATCAGAATGATCAGCATAAAGTAAGGCTTCTTTTATGCTTAAATCTGTTTTTTCAATTTCTAGCTGATTCAATTCTATTCTGCTTTCAAGAGAACGCTGCTGACTTTCACGGTATTCAAGGTCTTTTTCAATTCCTGAAACTTTATTCTGCTGCTGATGAAACCGTATATTTTCCTGATTGTAAAATCCCGATTTTATGTTCAGCGAATCAGAAAGTTCATTATATTCTTGCTGATCATTGAGCAAGTTCAATTGCTTAATTTTCAAACTATTCTTCAATTCCAATAATAGGGGTTCAGAAGCTACTAATTCATTACTGATACTTGAAATTTTAAGCTCAATATCTTGTTTTCTATTCAGACTGTTTTCAATAAATGCTAGATATTGTTCTTGTTTTGTCTTAACTGAAGTGAACTCATTTGCTAATCTGTTAATTTCTAACTGTGATACTTGTAAATTTTCTTTCTGGGATGATTCCTGCAGATTCTTTAGTTTTTCATCTTTAAATGAAATAGCATTTTTTAATTTTATGATACCTGATTCTGTGCTGCTAATCTCTTTGCTGAGCTTTTCCAGATTTTTAGCACGTCCTATTCGTTTACCTTCAAATAATCCAACAGAGCCTCCCGCCATGCCTATCCGAGTTTTAGAGAACATGCCTGATTTACTCAGAATGACATAGTGCTCTTTTGGCAATGCCGACTTAATTTCCTGTTCGTCACCTGATTCAAGGAGATAAACATTGTATAAAAGTATTTCGCATAGCGGGCGGTATTTGGAGTCGGTATCAATGATATCTAATGCTGAAATCAGGTTCTGATTGGTTAATTTGTCTGAATTTCGTTTAGATATTTTATTGAGTGCACCCAGAATAAAGAAATTTGCACGCCCTCTTGATGAATCATTTAACAATTTAATAGCTTGTATTGCTTCCGTTTGTGTTTCAACAACATAATGGTTCATTACTGGTTCAAGATAGTTCTCTATGGCTATCCTATATTCCTCTCTACAAAACAAAATATCCGAAAATAGGGGAGCTTGCTTAGCCCAGCTCGTGTTTTTTTTCAGAAAACGGATGGATTCAGGGAATCCCTCCAGATTATCAACCATCGATTTGGTGAGGTTATATTCGTTTTGCTTAGCGTCAAGTTTTCGACTCTCCTGATTCAGTGATTCATTAATTTCTTTTAAATGATCAGTACTCCGCTGAATTTGTCTGTTTATTTCATCATCCAGCACTTTATTTTGATTGAATTCTTCTTGCTTGCTTTTCAGCTTTCCATCAATCTCATCAATCACTTTATTAAACTCATTCAGTTCTGTTTCTTTGGAGCGGGTATCCTCCATATTGCGGCTACTTTCCTGATAAAGAGCATCTTTCTGAATATGAAGGATAGCAATATCCTTTTCAAGTTTATATACCTGATTCTGAAGTACGTTATTTTCGTTGCTGAATAGATCTAGATCAGACTTAGATTTTTGTTGCTTAGTTCTAAGTTCAGTAATCTCAAGATGCTGGAAAGATGTACTATTTCTGATTTTTTCAAGAATTTCGCTCTCCTGAAGATGCTCTTCATTCAATCGTTTCTGATTATAAAATATATGATTTAATTGATTTTTGTCTTTTTCCAATTCATCATTAAGCCTGTTTTTTTTATCCTCCAGGAACCTTAATTGTTCAATTTTTAGTTTCTTATCACTCTCATAGTTACGAATCTTGGCAATAAATTCGTTGCTTGCTTTTTGTTGAACTGAAAGATTTTTTTCGAGGTTTAAATTTTCCAATTTTTGCTGCTGTAATACTGCCTCAAGGTTATTTATTGAAGAGCTAATTTCGGTATTGCTCAGTGATTGTTGTTGTTCTTTATCTTCAAGTCTGGAAAGAGCTTCCCTAAAGCTAATTATTCGGAACGAAGCCAAGATCATACTAAGACTTTTATACTGCTCTTTTAATTTAAAATAGCGCTCAGCTTTTTTAGCTTGATTTTCAAGAGTTTTAAGGTTTTTATCAATTTCAAAAAGCAAATCTTCAACTCGGCTCAAATCTGCCTCTGTATCTTTGAGCTTGCTAAATGTTTGTTTTTTTCGAAGTTTATATTTAGATATTCCGGAGGCCTCTTCAAATAATGCACGTCTTGAATTGTCTTTATTGGCAATGATCTCATCGATCATTTTAAGTTCAATGATAGAGTAAGAGTCTGATCCAATTCCAGTATCCAGAAAAAGGTCTATAATGTCTTTCAAACGACATTGAACGTCATTTAGCCTATATTCACTTTCGCCAGAGCGATACAGCTTTCGGGTAATGGTTACCTTTGTAAAATCTGTTGGGAGTATATTTTTTGTGTTATCAAAGGTTAGAGAAACCTCTGCAAGGTTAGAAGGTTTACGTGTTTTTGTTCCATTGAAAATAATATTTTCCATCTTTTCAGAACGAAGCATACGTGTGCTCTGTTCTCCGAGAACCCATCGAATTGAATCAACAACATTTGACTTTCCACAACCATTTGGTCCAACAATAGCAGTCACACCTTCATTGAAGTTGATTGTTATTTTATCGCCAAAGCTTTTAAAACCTTTTATTTCGAGTTGAGTAAGCTGCATTTTATTTGTTTCGCAAGATGCGAATCTCAATTATATTTTGAAGTGCCAATTTAAGAAATAATACAAACCTATGTAATTTTTTAGCTCATGAAATCATAAATGTTTTTTTTGGCTTGTAAAATGTTAATTTAGAAGAGAAATTTAATACTAATAAATTAAACATAAAATAATGGAATACAGGCGTTTAGGTAAATCAGGATTGAAAGTTAGTGCACTCTCACTTGGAAGTTGGTTAACTTTTGGTCAGCAAATCGATGATCAAGTTGCTGAAGAACTTATGGATATTGCATATGAAGGTGGAGTTAATTTTTTTGACAATGCTGAAGGTTATGCTGGTGGTAAATCAGAGATAGTGATGGGTAATATCCTGAAAAAGAAAAATTGGGATCGTAGTTCTTATATTGTTTCAAGTAAGATATTTTTTGGCGCTGAAGAAAAAAAGCCGAATATGATCGGCCTATCTAAAAAACATCTTTTTGAAGGAACTCACAATGCCTTGAAGCGCTTGCAACTTGATTATGTTGATTTAATCTATTGTCATCGTCCTGATAAAGAAACACCTATCGAAGAAACTGTTTGGGCTATGCATCAATTAGTTCAATCAGGAAAAGCCCTTTATTGGGGTACTTCAGAGTGGAGTGCTTTAGAAATTATGCAGGCACACTATTTTGCTGAAAAGAATCATTTAGTTGCTCCAGTAATGGAACAGCCGCAATATAATATGCTTTGGCGTGATAAAATGGAAATGGAGTTTTTATTGTTATTCCGAGATTTTGGAATGGGAACTACCATCTGGAGTCCGCTGGCTTCGGGTTTACTTTCAGGTAAATACAATGAAGCTGATCCAAAAGATGCACGTTTTAGTATGGATAATATTGAATGGCTTAGAAATAGACTTCTTATTGAAGATAATATCCGCAAAGTTAAATTACTTAAAGATCTTGCCGACAGATTAAATACCTCATTGGCAAAACTGGCCATTGCATGGTGTCTAAGAAATCCTCATGTAAGCACTGTTATTTTGGGTGCTTCAAAAGGTGCACAATTAAAAGAAAACTTAACTGCTTTAGAGGTTGTGCCATTAATGACTAAAGAAGTTATGGATGAAATAGATCAGATCACCGGAACTAAGCCTCAGGTTGTTATACCATAGATCTAATTCTATTAGTGAATTATGAAACAAAATTGTGAGTAGAAAAAAGACCAAAATCCATTTCTTAAAAGGAATGGCTCTTGATTCTAAAATCTATATTAAATCTCACTTAACTTAAAGGTATCCTTAACACGGATGCCTTTTTCTGTTTCTTGTAACGTACAGCATTCATTCAAAGGATCGTGTTCTAGAAATAGTATATAATCATTTTGAACGGCCTCTTCAAGGTATTTTTTTTTCTCTTGC
>CAMDQV010000092.1 GCA_945906015.1 Pedobacter schmidteae
TTTGCACCCATTTTTGAAGCCAATATTGCAAGAATTCCGGTACCGCAACCCATATCCAGAACGTTTTGTCCTTTGAAGTTTTCGCCAAGCATGAATTCCATCATCAGGGCAGTAGTTTGATGATGGCCCGTCCCAAATGCCATCTTTGGGTCAATCACTATCTCATATTCATACTCTGGATGAGGTACATGGAAGGTTGCACGAATATAACAGCGATCAGCAACCTGAAGAGGCTCAAAATTACTTTCCCATAGTTGATTCCAATTTTGATGAGGAATACTTGTAGCAGCGAATGTAAAAGAGAACATATCACCATACACCACCTTTAACTGTTCAATTAAATCTGCATTGAGTTTTGATAATGGAATATAAGCTTTAAAACCGATTTCAAAATCTTCAAAAGTATCGAAGCCAATATCGGATAAGGCATTGATCAATAAATCTTTATGAAAATCTTCTGTAGTTGAAAGATTAAATATTACTTCACTATAAACCATTATTTAATTCAGAGCTTTGATGATATCCACAAAATCACGTGCTTTTAATGAAGCTCCCCCTATTAATCCACCATCGATATCTACTTTTGCAAAAAGCTCAGAAGCATTTTTGGGATTACAGCTTCCTCCATATAGAATTGTCATATTGTTAGCCAAATCCTGATCGTATTTATCGGCCAAAAGGTTTCTTATAAAAGAATGGATTTCCTGTGCTTGCTCCGGGCTTGCAGTTAAGCCAGTTCCAATAGCCCAAACAGGCTCATAAGCAAGAACCATTTTACGATACTCTGCTCCTTGAAGATGAAATGAAGCTTCAGTAAGCTGCTCTTTGATCACTTCAAAATAGGTCTCAGTATTTCTTTGCTCCAGTGTTTCACCAATACAAAATATCGGTGTCAAGCCATTTTTTAGAACAGTATCAAGCTTTTGAGCCAATAAAGAATTAGACTCAGAAAAATATAACCTGCGTTCTGAATGCCCGATTATGACATAAGCTGCACCAGCTGAAGCAATAATTGAAGCTGAAACTTCACCTGTAAACGCTCCGCTATCTGCTTGATAACAATTTTGTGCTCCAATTGACAAGTTATTACTTGGGTCTACTAGTTGTGATAAGCTACTCAAATGAATATATGGCGGACAAATAATTACCTCCCGATCTCCCTTAACTTCCTCCTTGAGAAGTTGCTGAATTTCATTAAAAAGTTGAATCCCATTTCCAAGGTCCATATTCATTTTCCAGTTACCGGCAACAATGTTTTTTCTCATTCTATATTTTTCTCAGTTGAAATTAAAATTTTCTGTATTTGACTGTTAGCTCAAAAATATGAGTTAAAATTTTCTGCTCCATTTCATTAAAATCAATATTTCTTCTTGCGTATACCTTCATGGCAGTTTCAAACATATTTTTTAATGAATAAACCTCACGGCTCTGGTTCCCAACCCAAGAAAAATCAGGAACAAAATTTCTGGGAAAACCAGATCCAAAAAGATTTGCACCAACACCCACCACAGTACCTGTATTGAACATGGTATTAATAGCGCATTTAGCATGGTCGGCCATAATTAAACCACAAAATTGAAATCCGGTTTTTCTAAAGTTTTCATTTGAATAATCCCATAGACGTACTTCCGAATAATTATTCTTCAAATTCGAATTATTGCTATCGGCACCAATATTACACCATTCACCTAAAACTGAGTTTCCTAGATATCCTTCATGACCTTTAGCCGAATTTGCAAATATGACTGAATTATTGATCTCACCACCACCTTTTGAGTGCGGACCAATTGTTGTCATTCCATAAATCTTGGCTCCCATTTTTAATATCGCAGCTTCACACAAGGCAAATGAACCTCGAATATGACAGCCTTCCATAACAATAGATCCTTTGCCCAGATAAATTGGTCCCGTTCTGGAATTAAACGTTGAACATTCGGCATCAACACCTTCTTCAACAAAAACCTGATCGCCTAGAATAATATTCGTGCTACTCAGGCTGGCAGATGTACGCCCATGAGTCAGTAATTCAAAATCTTTACGGAGTTCATGATCATTCAAGGAAAAAATATGTTCAGGATAGGCAATCCTGGTAATAGAATTAAGGTATTCAACTCGCCTATAAGAAGAAAGCTTATTGATATTAAATTCTTTTGCTGCTGCTTCATTCAATTGAACAGCAATCAATAATTGATCATCAAAAAGGGCTTCACCTTCTCGAATTCCAACTATAGCATCTAATAAATCCTTATCGGGACAAATAGCAGAATTGATGAATAGATTTTCAGATTCAATTATTAGAGGGTATTTTTCTTGAAGGTAGCCTTCAGTCAGGTAGGAGATCTCCGAATTCAAATAACGTTTCCACTTATCTGCAATAGTCAATATACCTACTCTGAATTCAGAAACAGGCCTTGTAAATGACAAGGGTAATAAATTATTACGAAACTGATCGTCAAAAAGAATTATACCCATTTAACAAAAATAAAAAAAAAGTCTCGACTTGATGAGCCGAGACTTATAATTATTATTTAAAATAAAATTATTTTTTTTCGTAACGGGTACGGAATTTATCAATACGACCAGCGGTATCAACCAATTTCATTTTACCTGTGTAGAATGGGTGTGAGGTGTGTGAAATCTCTAATTTTATTAGTGGATATTCATTACCGTCTTCCCATTTAATACTTTCTTTAGTATCAATACATGACTTAGTTAAGAAAGAATATTCGTTAGACATGTCCTTGAACACAACTAATCTGTAATTTTTGGGATGCAATTCAGCTTTCATCTTCAATACTTTTTAAGAGGTGCAAATATAGGAAAAAATACAATTAGTAAAAAGTAATTTTTGAAATTATGTTGATCATCTGTTTTTAAGACTGTCAAAATCCATTGAGAATAAGCCTAGATGGTCTGTTTGCCGATTATACCGGTTTATTTAATTTCCTGACAAAGCTCTATCAACACACCGTGTGATGATTTTGGATGCACAAAACAAACCAATTTATTATCAGCCCCTATCCGGGGATGATCACTCAGCAGTTGAAATCCAACACTTTTAAGTCTGGCCATTTCCTTGACAATATCATCAACAGCAAAAGCAATATGATGTATTCCTTCACCCCTCTTTTGAATGAACCCATGAATGGCACTTTCATCACAACTTGCTTCAAGCAACTCTATCTTACTATCACCCACTTTAAAGAACTCTGTAATCACATTTTCGGAGGCTACTTGTTCCGTTTTATAACTTTTATAACCCAGTAGCCGCTCATACAAAGGCGAAGCATCTCTTAAGCTCTTAACGGCAATTCCAATGTGTTCTATCTTATCCATGATTGTATTAATATGTCATAAAAATGACCATTTTATCTATAGCTACATAGACAAAATTGATAATTAGTGAAAAATATATTACGTATCTTTGTAACAAATTATATAATCCAATAAAATATTAAAAATGAATTTACCCATATACTTAGATAATAATTCTACAACACCAATGGATCCACGGGTTCTTGATGCCATGCTACCCTATTTTAATACTAAATTTGGGAACGCTGCTAGCAGGAATCATGCTTTTGGATGGGCTGCAGAAGAAGGTGTTGATTACGCACGTGAGCAGGTTGCAAAGTTGATTGGAGCAAATGAAAAGGAAATCATTTTCACATCAGGAGCTACTGAATCAGACAATCTTGCTATCAAGGGCGTATTTGAGATGTATAAAGACAAAGGAAATCATATTATTACCTGTGTTACTGAACACAAAGCAGTGATAGATGCATGTAAACACGTCGAAAAACTGGGAGGCGAAGTAACATACCTTGGAGTTAAATCTGACGGACTAATTGACCTTGCCGAGCTAGAAGCTGCAATGACAGAAAAAACCATTCTTGTAGCAATCATGTATGGCAATAACGAGATCGGAGTTATTCAGCCAATTAGAGAGATCTCTGCAATTGCGCATAAACACGGGGCGCTGTTCATGACAGATGCTGTTCAGGCTGTTGGCAAAATACCGGTTGATGTAAATGCTGATGGAATAGACCTGATGGCCTTTACAGGACATAAAATGTACGGGCCCAAAGGCATTGGGGCATTATATGTTCGCCGTAAAAACCCAAGGGTTAAAGTTACTGCACAAATGGACGGTGGAGGTCACGAAAGAGGAATGCGTTCAGGAACTTTAAATGTTCCTGGAATTGTAGGTCTGGGTAAAGCAGCTGAAATTTGTCGGCTTGAAATGGATGAAGAAGCAAAACGTCTCTCTAAATTACGCGATAAATTACAGGTTGAACTTACTGTTTTAGAAGAAAGTTATGTAAACGGCAATACAGATCATCGTTTACCTCATGTTGCAAATATTTCGTTCAAATATGTTGAAGGTGAAGGGTTAATGATGGCCATGAAAGATCTGGCAGTTTCTTCAGGCTCCGCTTGTACATCTGCATCATTAGAGCCGTCATATGTATTAAAAAGCCTTGGTCTATCTGATGACTTGGCACATTCCTCTATACGGTTCGGACTAGGCCGATTCACAACAGATGAAGAAGTTGACTTCGCGATCAAACAAACTCTGAAAGCAGTTAATCACCTTCGCGATCTTTCACCACTTTGGGAAATGTTCAAAGAAGGAATTGACCTGGATAAAATTGAATGGGCTGAACACTAATAAGTTATAAGTAGTAAGTTTTAAGTAATAAGTTGTAACTAGTAAGTTATAAGTTAGCTTCGTTTTATAACAGCTCCTCAGACTTCATACCTCAGACAACAGACAACAGATAACAGACAACAGATAATAGATAACAGAATTTAAATATCAAAAATTATGGCATACTCAGAAAAAGTAATCGATCATTACACTCACCCACGCAATGTTGGAACTCTTGATAAAAGTAGTACTAAGGTTGGAACCGGATTAGTTGGTGCTCCAGAATGTGGCGACGTGATGCGCTTGCAGATAGAAGTTGATGAAAATCATATGATCACTGATGCAAAATTCAAAACATTTGGATGCGGATCAGCAATTGCATCTTCTTCTCTTGCAACCGAATGGCTGAAAGGTAAATCTATAGATGATGCAATGAAGATCGATAACATGGATATTGTTGAAGAATTGGCACTTCCACCCGTTAAAATACATTGTTCAGTTTTAGCTGAAGATGCGATCAAAGCAGCAATCAATGACTACCGTGTAAAAAATGGTTTGGAAGCTTTAGAATCGGCTAAATCTCACCACTAATAATAATCATGGCTGAAAACAGCTTTGAATCTTCAGTATAAATAAAAATGGTAACAGTTACAGATAAAGCAAAAAGTAAGGTTGAACAATTAATGTCTGAAAACGAACTCGATAAGAGTTATTTTCTGCGTGTTTCTGTTCAGGGTGGTGGTTGTTCTGGCTTATCTTACAAAATGGATTTCGATAATGAAGAGAAACCCGGAGATCAATTTTTTGAAGATCAGGGTGTTCGACTTGCACTTGATATGAAATCATTTCTATACCTCGCTGGTACAGAACTTGACTTTTCAGATGGTTTAAATGGCAAAGGTTTCAATTTTATCAATCCAAATGCTTCCCGAACTTGCGGATGTGGTGAAAGTTTCTCCGTATAAATTATTGATAATCAATCTCTAATGTTCTTTTATATAAGAAAAATAAAAGCAAAAGGCTCATTCATGAGCCTTTTGCTTTTATACAGGTAATCTGTTATACTTGTTTATTATAAATTTTCATATTCTCTTACAATGAATCAAATTACAAAGTCTACCACAGTACCTAATTTACTGAGGAATGTAGTCGGGTACGTTCACGATGAAAATACAACCTTTTTACTTCATAAAGTAAAGGAGAACTGGGTAGAGATCAGTTATAAGCATGTATTAGACAACGCAGATGCTATTTCAAGTTATTTTCTTGAGATGGGAATTTCTAAGGGCGACCGACTGGCTCTAATTATCGAAAATTCAGTAGACTGGATTTATTATGATCAAGGCCTTCAACAGATTGGTGGAGTGAATGTTTCTATCTATCCTACCCTTTCAGAAACTGAAATAGAATATATTCTGAACGATTCAGGAGCCAAGACATTACTTGCCGGAAGCCCCTTTCTATTCAGAAAAATATTAAAAATTACTAATAATTGCCCCAATCTTCAGAGAATCATCCCTGTATTTGATGATTACCAAAAATATCTTCCTGATTCAGAACTAAATGCAGGAGTAATTAGTTTGAAAAACTTAATCGAGGAAGGTGAAAAAACTTTAGACCAATATCAAAAGAAGATAGACAGTGCAAGAGAGTCTATTCTTCCAAGTGATCTAACATCCCTTATTTATACCTCTGGAACAACCGGAACACCGAAAGGAGTTATGTTAACTCATTCCAATTTTGTGCAAAATGTTAAAGTTTGTCTGGAACAAATACCAGTCATTAATAAAGATGATCTTTTCCTTTCCTTTCTTCCTTTATCTCATGTATTTGAGCGTACAGCAACCTATCATGTATGTTGCGCGGTAGGTAGTAAAATAGCTTTTGCACAAAGCCTTGAGCTACTTGCAAAAAATATGGCAGAAGTTAAACCTACTGTTATGAGTTGCGTTCCTCGTTTACTTGAGCGAATTCACGATAAAGCGATGAAAAATGGCACATCGGCCGGCGGCCTTAAAGCAAAGATCTTTTTATCTTCAATTGAAACAGGAAAAGAATTCCGGGAAGTTCATGAAGCCGGCAAAAAGCCAAGTGTAATATTAGGTATCAAGAAGTCTATCGCAGAAAAGCTAGTTTTCAGTAAGATCAAGGAAAAAACTGGCGGCCGTTTAAAGTTTATGCTATCTGGTGGTGCTGCATTACCTAAAAATGTGGGAGAGTTTTTCGGAAATCTTGGAATAAAGGTTTTGGAAGGATTTGGACTGACAGAAACCTCTCCGGTTATGGCGGTCACGGAATATCACCGCCAGGTTTACGGGACTGTTGGACGCATTATCCCAGGCATTGAAGTTGCAATTCAGGATGTAGAAAGCAAAAAAATCATCACTATCCAAACAAATGAAAGCTTTGATGAGAACTTTGAATGTATTGAAGGTGAAATAATTGTGAGAGGGCATTGTGTGATGAAAGGATATTGGAATAAGCCTTTAGAAACTGCCGAAGTAATTGATAAAGATGGCTGGTTCCATACAGGTGATATTGGAAGATACTATAAAGGCAATTTGCAAATCACAGATAGAATCAAGAATATGCTGGTAAATGCCTATGGTAAAAACATTTATCCTACTCCTGTTGAAAACACATACTTAAAGAGTCCTAAAATTGAGCAAATATTTTTAATCGGAGATAAAAGAGAATATGTAACTGCCATTGTTGTTCCTTCAAAAGAAGTTCTTCAGGAAACTTTTAACTTAAAAGAAGAGTTCTTTCAGGAGCAAGATTCATTCATAAGGGATCAAAATATACTGGAATGGTTAAATGCTGACATTCGCAAATATTCAAATGAGCTGGCTAAGTTTGAACGCTTAAAATCATTTTTGGTGAAGCGCAACCCCTTTAGCATTGAAGAAGGAGAAATCACTCCTACTTTAAAGGCAAAAAGAAAAGTGATTGAGAATAAATATTCTGAGGATATTAATGATATGTATTTGCAGGAGACGGAGGCAGATTAGAAGGGGAAG
>CAMDQV010000093.1 GCA_945906015.1 Pedobacter schmidteae
GTTTCTGATTATTATACTAAATATAAAGATCAATTGTTATAAATCAGAGCAAAGAATTTCAATAAAGCAGCGCTTCAGATCATCCTATTTATGTTGTACTGTATTATAAACAAACTATTGTTTCTAAGTTAATCTATTTAAACTTAATAGTTAATGGCTTAAAATTGAATACTTTATCAATAAAAGCATAGGCTTCGATACGGTTTTCGACCGGAAAATCATGTTCCGCATTTGGGTAACGAACCTGTAAATTATTGGGCATACCTAATGAATCAAAAACAGGTTTCACTTTTAAAATACCTTTTTCAACACCCTTATAATCAAAATTTGTATCATGCAAGGGTGAAACCGAAAAAAAAGCACGAGGTGCAATTGCAGCTATGATATCGCTAAAGTTAAACGGAATTTTACGTGCATCCAGATCATACTTTGATCGGATCAAGGGCATATACCTTGTTTGAGCCCAAGGTCCTAAACGGCCACCATATTTCTTAGACCCTTCTTCACCAATGTTATAATATTCAAATTGAGTCCAGCCACAGCTTGAAACTGTCACCTTAATACGTTCATCAAAGGCCGATACGAACATAGAATTATGACCACCAAGAGAATGTCCAATTACACCGATCTTAGCAGGATCTACATCCGCTCTACTTTGAAGTAAGTCAATGCATCGCATGTGATTAACAATAGCCTGCATTGTTGCTGATTTATATCTGTCTGTTTCAAAATCATGATCCTTTAAATCGCCAAAGCTTGGATAATCGGGCGCAATTACTACATATCCACGCTGTGCTAGCTCTCTTGCATGAGCGCGGTTGGGTTTATCTCCTTGTCCATCAACAACACCCTTGCCTAATTCACTGGTACCATGCAGTACAAGCATGGCTGGTAGTTTTTTTGGAATTCCAATTTGTTTCGGGATATAGAGATAAACCGGTAAACGCTCCTTATCCGTTACATTAAAAGTAAGGTTATACCGGGTAAAATTTTCTTCTATGACACTATCAGTAATTTGTAAATTGAATGAAAAGTGCTTATCGTGTCTAGGTAATTTCCCCATTACCTTTTCCATATTAGTAAGAATTCTTAACCTTTCGCGATCATGATTTGAAATAGCATTGATTTTGCTATTTTTCTGATCATTCCATTCAGTTTGAGCAAAGGTTGTACGAGGAAAGATGATAAAAAGGCAAATAATGAAAATCTTCAATTTACCTGAAAGAATCATTTTAGGGAGATTTGGTAAAATTTATAATATAAAAGGATTAACCCAAAAATGGATTAATCCTTTTAACACAAACTAATAACATTAAGGAGTTATTGTAAGAGAAATCTCTTTAGTAACTTCAAGTTTTTGATCTATATTACCATTTGAAGCAACAAAAACTGCCTTAAAAGTACCTGCAACAGGATACGAATAACGGTATTCTGGTAATACAGGATTTGTTAATCCTTTTATTGCTAATGACCAATCTGGCCCCAAATTAACTTTATCAATTGTTATACCCTTAGTGATAGCCCAATGCTCAGTAACTGGATCATTAAACGGGCTGGCCGGATCAAACGCTACAAAAGGCTTAAATTTAGCAGTAGGTGAATACAATGGATCTTGTGGGTTATAAATTCCGTACTTTGGATCAAATATCGGGTTAAGCGGATTAAATTGAGGCAGAACAGAAGTAAGATAGGTATTACCCTGAAGTGTTAATCTACTTGCTGTAACCGAAGATAGAGCAGGTGCTTTATCTTTGAGATCATCAACCAACTGGAAACCTACATCTGCCTGACCGGCTATAGTTAGGGCCAAGGTGTTATTAAGTAGCTTCAGGCTATTAACAGTGAACGACTGTATAAACCATTGACGATTAACACCACTGATAGCTTGTGACTTTGTATTATAACGGAAGGCGAAATAGATTGGCTTTCCAGCAAGTAATAAGTCAGAAATATTTACTGTTCCCGAAGTAAGTAAGGTTGCACTTGTACCTAATTTAAATCTGCTTGTAATATCAACCCATGTGGCCGCTTTTACTTTTGCAAGGCTAGAATAATCACCAGCAAAATTAGTTGATGCCAAAAGTGTTACTTGATCAGCCTGTGCTCCTAATTGAACACTACTACTGAAGGTAAGATTTGCACCAGCACCAACAACATCAACTACACGACCAGATTTGGAACTATAATCCTTTAGTAACTCACCAGAATAAAAAGAAATATTCTGCGTTTCACCTCCGGTGATCATAAATTTAATGATCTCACCTACTTTATAGGTAGCTTTTTCAGTAGTAACATTAAAAACCGGAGCCTCTGCCTCTATTATGGGCTTTTCGCAAGAAGCCATAAATAAGGCCGCTGCTACAATACTATATATTTTAAGTTTCATATTTTCTAATTTGAATTAATGTTATTCCCAACCAGGATTTTGTGTCATTTTTAAGTTTGAAGACATTTCATTGATCGGTATTGGCATAAACAGATCTCTGGCACTTACATTTGAATAATATTTAACAAAGTATACACCTGGACTTTGCTGTTGTAATTTATTACCCATATCCTGATGTACTTTTAAGAATATACCCCAACGAAGCAAATCAGCTTTACGTGTATTCTCGAAGTTAAACTCTCTCATTCTTTCAGCCTGGATTGCCTCTAAGAAGGTTGTTTTGGATGCTTTGGATGCTGCACTTGTTTCACCATCAGTAGTTTTCCAGATAGTTGCCGTAGCAGTAGCACCAGCGCCACCACCGCCAGTAATTGTAATTGTTGGGGCGGCTGCATATTTACCTTCATTAAAATAGGTGAATCCTAAAAGATCCCGGTCTAGGGTAATAGCAGTAACTATACCACCAGAAATAGTAGCAGTTCCAGTTGCGGTAGTGGTTGCACCAACAGTTCCACTAAAGGTTACCGTAGGAGCAGTAGTATATCCAGCACCTCCACTAGTAATGGTAATTGCTTTAACACCTGTTGACCATGCTCTTCTTCTTACTTTGTTAAATGCTTCTACAGCATCTGCACTAGGACCATTTAACTCATTCTGTGCTTCTGCATACATTAAAAGAACATCAGAAAATCTAAGTAGTACCATATTTATAGGAGTTGTAGTAGCACTTTTCGGCGATAAAGTTTCAAACTCTCTCCTCCACTTTCCAGGCTTCAAATTATTTTTTGCATCCTCGGTTGCCGGTACTAAAGTCATTGTCTTCACACCTGCTGTGTTTGTATAATTAAAGTGAGGTACACTCCACCACTTTCTATTATCACCCGGCTCAAATGCATTATATAGTTCTGATGTGATATTCATATAAGCATCTGCTCTTCCGGTAGGTGCAGAAACACCTGCAGATTGGCCATTGATCCAACCGATATTTCCTGTTTCATTATATTGGTCTAAAGCATTTCCATAGAATTCTACTTCCCAAATACTTTCTTTGATATCATATTTATCAGCTGCCAGATTAATAAACACTTGTGAATAGTTTGGATTAAGTGAATGACCAGCTTCAGCATCATCAATTACCATTTTTGCCCATTTACTTGCCTCAGCAAATTTTGTTTTATCATTAACTGGAGCACCTGCCATATGAAGGTTCACTCGTGCTAAAATCCCACGAACTGCCGATTTACTGATTGCCCCTCCATAACCCAAAGTATTAATACTAGGAACTAATTTTTCAGCAGCCTCCATATCCTTAATGATCTGTGCATAAACCGTAGCAACAGGATCTCTTGCTACGTCAACATCAATTACAGAAGTCGTAGGAACAAGTTTCAAAGGAACACCACCATAATATTGAACAAGCGTAAAGTAATAATACCCTCTAAGGAATAGCATTTCACCCCTGATCGCATCGCGCTTAGTTTGTGGGATTGCTGTGTTTTTATCCACGTTGGCAATTAGAACATTGGCTTTATTTATTCCTTGCCAAAGGTTAAGCCATAAACCGTTATTATACTGATCTGCATTTGAATAAAAATAATTCCAGGGGCCAGCTGTAAGAGTTGGCCTATTCATATAACCTTCATCAGCTGTCCATGCAAGTAGATAACTTGCATATGTACCATGCAAGCCTCCAGCACCCAAATGATGATAAACACCGGCACGTGCAAATTGAAGCTGGGCCTCCGTATCGTAATAGTTTTTAGGATTAAGGAAATCAGTTGGAACTGTCTCCAGGTATTTCTTACAAGAGCCTAAACTCGTTAAGAAAAGTAGTGCGATTAAAAAATATTTTATTTTCATTTTCTTTGAATTAATTTAATTAAAATCCTGCTTTAATACCAAAAGCAATTGTAGGTGACTTTGGATAGGACGAATAGTCAAAACCCGGAGACAAGGTGTTATTACGGGTAGAAACTTCAGGGTCCATACCTGAATAATTTGTCCATGTAATAAGATTCTGTGCAGAAACATTTACACTTAAATTACTCAAATAAGCAGTCTTAATTAGTTTAGCTGGTAAATTATAATTTAAAGAAACAGTTTTCATACGAAGAAATGATCCATCTTCAACAACTCTTGATGAGTGAAAACCAATTGGCCCTTGTCCACGTGTACGGTAATTAGCATTGGTAGGGTTTTCAGGAGACCAGCGATTAGAATAGCTTGCAAACTGATTAATATTGCCCCATCCATTACTATTTCCTTCCATAATCAATCTGTTAGCATTATAGATATCATTACCATAAGACCATTGAAAGAATACATTTAAACTAAACGCTTTATAATTGAAATTATTTGAGAATCCACCTGTATGGATTGATTGACCTCTACCTATATAAGTCAAATCTGCGTCAGTCATAGTACCGTCTCCATTGATATCCTTGTATTTAATATCACCAGGTAAAATAGTATTACGAACTGCCCCATTACTAGGAACATCTGGTTTTAATACATAAACACCAGGCGAAGGATTATCAAAATCTGCATACTGATAATTACCTTCCCAAATAAATCCAATCATCATTCCGGCAGGTTTTCCAATTTCGGCTACATATAATGGCTTATTAAACTGCGAAACATAATCAGCGTTAGTAGTTAAAGAGCGTTGCCCACGGGTAAGCTCCATTATTTTGTTTTTATTAAAACTAATATTCAAGTTACTTTCCCATGAAAAGTCTTTAGTCATGACATTAACTGTATTCAAAGTAAATTCAAGACCATCATTTCTCAATTTACCAACGTTCTTTGTAGCAGAGGTAAATCCAGTTGATGAAGGAAGGATTGCATTTAACAGTAAGTTCTCTGTTGATTTTCTGTACAAATCCATTTCAAGAATAACTCTGTCTTTCAAAATACCTATCTCGTAACCTAAATCCATAGTCGTAACCTTTTCCCATTCCAAGGCAGGGTTACCAATTGAAGAAACAGAGTTTGAAGCAATCGGAGTAGAATTATTGAATGAATATCCATTAATACTCTGTAATAAACGAGCATAGGTATCAAAGTCACCCACTCTATTATTTCCATTACTACCATAACTGGTTCTTATTTTTGAGGTAGAAATTCCAGGTAATAATTTAGCAAAGAATCCTTCTTTGTGCATATTCCAAGCTAAGGCAGCACCAGGGAAATAACCCCAGTGTTCTTTAAATTTGGAAGAGCCATCAGCCCTGTATGTACCTGTTACGATGTACTTAGATTTGTAATTATAATCTAACCTACCTGCATACGAAGCCATTGTATTCACACTAGAAGAAGATATAGGATTGAAGGCCAATCCTTCTTCTAAGCCGTCCATCATTAAATTCTCATTCGGTAATAATCTTCCTCCATATCCTTTAATATTTGATTTGGTACTATTTATAGCAAATAAACCAAGACCCGTAATTGAATGATCTTTCTTGAATGTTTTCTTGTAATTCAGCGTAGTTTCATTAGAGAAACTATTTGAAAAAATATTTCTTATTGAACCATTCACACCGTTCAAGTTATTAGGACTTGGGCCTCCTTGTGCAGTTTTTGAATTATAAAATCGTTCTTCAGTTAATTTATTTTGACGAATACCTGCAGTTGATTTAATTTCAAAATCTTTATTAATTTGATAGCTAAGATATCCATTACCCTCAACTAGATTAGTAATGTTATTAGAATACTGATTTGCAAGGTCAATAAAAGGATTTATCCTGAAATCAGAAGCATTCAATGCTTCATCATCTACTGCGTCAGCAACAAGATCATCAGTTGGATTAGGTGAGATTGGACGGTATAACCATGCTCTAGCTAATGCAAATGCAGTTGGGTTTCCCTGAGTTATTGCTCCAGTATTAACAATTTGTCCGTATTGCTTAATACCAGAATAATTGGCTGTAATTCCAGCTTTTAATTTATTACTAATGGTTTGATCAAGCGTTACCCTTCCCGAATAACGATTTAAACCCGTATTTATAATAGAACCAACCTGATCAAATAAAGATCCTGAAATAGAATATTTGGTTTGTTCAGTACCACCTCTCAAAGCCAGGTTGTTATTCTGCATTACTCCTTGCCGTAAAACATAATCCTGGAAATTAACACCTTCAACATCCCTGTAATTTTCAAGAGTTTTTCCACCAGCAAAAAATGCGGTGGTTGTTGCAGTGGTTGGATTAAGTTCTTGTTGATATTTAATAAACTCATAAGGGCTCATTAACTCCATTGACTTGGGTATATCTTGCATACCATATGAGCTAGCGAAATTAATGACTGGTTTTCCAATATTTCCACGCTTAGTTTGAATAAGAATTACACCGTTTGCAGCTCTAGATCCATAAATAGCAGTAGAAGAAGCATCCTTTAATATAGTCATAGACTCAATCTCTTCAGGATTGATACTTGCAGGATCTGGGTTTTCGACAGGAAAACCATCAATTACATACAAAGGAGAAGTACTTTGAGTTAAAGAACCCGCCCCTCTAATTACTATGTTTATTCCACCACCAGGCTGACCATCAGATGCATTGACTTTTACACCCGCCACACGGCCAGCAAGGGCTTCAGCAAATGTACCAACAGGAGCTTTCATCATATCCTTCATCGGTACTACACCAACAGATCCTGTAAGATCTGGCTTTTTTACAGTTCCATAACCAATAACAATTACTTCGCTCAGTGAAGAATTTGACTCCTTAAGGGTTATGTTAACTACTGTCCGGTTACCCACAACAATTTCTTGAGTTTCAGTACCAAGAAAAGCAAAAACAAGGGTTTCATTACTGGCAGCCTGAATACTGTATTTTCCATTTGCCAATGTTGTTGTTCCTCTATTGGTACCCTTTACTCTAACTGTGACACCTGGAAGTGGCTGACCAGCTTCAAGTACAGTTCCTGTAATAACTTTTGTTTGTTGTGAAAATGTTTGATGTGAAAAACTCAGCAACAGCATTATGAGCATTACAATCCCTCCTCCGGAGGGAAATGACCATGGTTTTTTTAACTTCTTCATGTAAGTGTTTAGCATAATTTATAATTAATTGTGGTTTAATAGGTAAGGTAAAATACGGGTGCTTACCCGTAGAGTTTTAAAACTGGTTGATTCAGAAATAGTATTGATCATAAAACTAATTTAATGTTTAAAAAAACAATTTTTAAAATAAATCATAGAATTGTACAGCAATTCTATGATTTATAATCTTTAAAAAACTAATAACGTTTACGTAC
>CAMDQV010000094.1 GCA_945906015.1 Pedobacter schmidteae
ACCGCGGTATCAGGTCTTAAAATAGGTCTTTGAGCATAAACAGAAACATCTATGGCGATAGTTATCATAGTAACTAAAGAAAAAATGATAAAAATGAGTTTAATAAATTTCAAATTCGCTGATGAATACTATTTTTGCAATAATAGATATTAAAATGTCCTCAAAATTAATGAAAAATATACCATTGAACAGATACAAATACGTATTACTAACTGTCTTGTTTTTTATATCTTTTTTTACTTACGCCAATGATCTTGACAATACGCCATATAAGATTAAAACAATTGTTGTAGATGCCGGACATGGAGGAACAGACGGGGCAACAAAGGGGGTATTTTCGCGAGAAAAAGACATTGCTCTTCAAGTTGCTTTGCGTTTAGGAAAAGCAATTGAAGAAAATTTGAAAGATGTAAAAGTTGTTTATACCAGAACAACAGATGTTTTTATTCCGCTGTATGAGCGAATAGGTATCGCTAACAGGGCAAAAGCAGATATTTTTATTTCCATTCATTGTAATTCGATGCCTATAAAAAGGGTTGTAAACGGATACCGTAAGGATAGTAGAGGACGTAAAGTTCCAATTTATAAAACTGTTCAAAGCACATCTACGCGAGGAACTGAAACCTTTGTGTCAGGTTTTGGCAGATTGGATGAACAGGATGTTGTGATGCGTGAAAATGAGTCAATTCTTTTAGAAAAGGATTATAAGGAGAATTACGAGGGATATGATCCCAAAGATCCTGAAAGTATTATACTTCTTTCTTTGATGAAAAATGCTTTTAGAGAGCAAAGTATTAAACTGGCATCCTTTATGCAAGAGGAATATATTCAAAGTGGCAGAATTGACCGCGGTGTTAAAGAGCAAAGTTTGGCGGTATTGGCTAAAGCAGGTATGCCTGCTGTACTAACTGAAATTGGGTTTATATCTAATCCTGACGAAGAAGAATATATAAACTCTGAATCAGGTCAAAACGAGATAGTTGCAAATTTATTAAAAGCAATACAGACTTATAAAAAACAAGCTGAGATGGAATAAGATTTACTACCATTTTTTGCAAAAATTAACTAAACAATTTGATCATTAATCAGGATAACAAAATTTAAAAATAGTGATGAAAATTACGAATGAAACCAAAGTAGGTGTATTAGCCGCTGTAGCCATTACAATCCTGATAATTGGTTATAGTTTTTTAAAGGGTAATGATGTATTTTCAACTGAAAATGAATTTTATGCTAAATATGACCGTGTTGACGGTTTAGCTACTTCAAAACCTGTAATGGTAAATGGCTATCAAATTGGTAGGGTATCTAAACTTACCTTACTACCTAGCGGACAAATTTTGGCTCAATTTAAAATAGATCCAGAGTACGTAATTCCTAAGAATACTATTGCACGTTTAGAAAGTACAGATCTGTTAGGTGGAAAGGCAATAGTATTTGAATTAGGTAGTGGAAGCGATTTTGCGGAAGACGGTGATACTTTGAATGCAAATATTCAATTAGATTTAATGGACCAGGTTGAGCCAGTACAGAAAAAGGCAGAACAAATAATAGCTCGATTAGATTCAGTACTTACTTCAGTAAATAATACGCTTAGCCCCGAGTTTCAGAGAAATTTTGATCGGAGTTTTGCAAGTATAGCCAGAACTCTTGAAACCCTCGAAAAAACGACTAAAACAATTGATGGTGTTGTAACTATTCAAAGCTCTAAAATATCGGGTATAATGACCAATCTTGAGTCAATTTCAGCTAATTTCAAAAACAATAATAGCAAGATCAATAACATCATGAATAATTTTGAAAAGGTTTCAGATGATGTTGCAAAAGCTAATTTTGCTCAAACTATTACCGAAGTAAATAAGGCAGTAGCTGATCTTCAGGCAATAGTAAGCAAGGTTAATTCTGGAACCGGTACATTAAGTCAATTAATTAATGATGAAAAGATGTACAATAATTTGAATAATGCTGCCGAAAACTTGGATAAATTAATGATTGATCTTAAAGCTAATCCTAAACGTTATGTTAGCTTCTCTGTTTTTGGAGGAAAAAATAAATAAAGAGTTGTAATCTACTTTATAACTTAGATCATTAAAGGGATTTGAGCTAGAATTAAGAAAATTTTCAACTTATTAAATCATAAAGGTTTTACCTTCAATAGCCAATAATGTTTCTGGAAATATGCTTCTTGACTCTTCTAGAAGGGGTTCTAGATCTCGATATCTTGCAGAGAAATGTCCGATTAATAATTTCTTCACATTAGCTTTTAATGCTATCTCACCTGCTTGTAATGCAGTGGTATGAAAAGTCTCTTCTGCCCTATTTATCATACTATTCATGAATGTTGCTTCATGATAAAGCAAATCAGCATTCGTAATATGATCAAGATATCTCCAGCTGCATACGGTATCTGAACAATAGGCATATACCTTGGGTTTATCAGGTTCTGTTGTTAATTGTTCGGTAGAGTGAACGATACCATTTTTATCAGTATAACTTTGTCCCTTTTTAATCAGAGGTAATATCTCTGTCGGAATTGATAATTCCTCGATTTTATCTTTGTTAATTTTTCTTAATCGCTGTTTCTCAGTAAACTTGAAACCTGTACATGGAATTCTGTGATCAAGAGGAAATGTTTCAACATGAACATCCCAGCTTTCAAAAATCATTTCAGGTTTCTCAGAATTTGTTGCCTTAAAATTAATTGGATACTTAAGTTCCGTTTGGGAAAGCTTGAATTGAATATCAATAATTTTTAATAAATCAGCAGGACCGAAAATATCCATCGGTTTAATGCGGCCCGTTAAATGTAATGAAGAAAGAAGACCTACCAGACCCAGATAATGGTCGCCATGTAAATGACTGATAAATATCTGGTCTATCCGATTCGCTTTTAGGCCAAAATGTAATAATTGATTTTGAGTGGCTTCACCACAATCAATGAGCATAAAATGCTCATTCACGTTGAGAAGCTGAGCAGATGGATTTCGGTTAAATATAGGGGTTGAAGAACTGCTACCTAAAATAGTAACTTCAAATTTCATGTGCAGTTTATAAAAATATTCTTATTCCAATTCTCTTTTCAACTCTTTTTCTATTTCTTCCATGAAAATAAGATCAATAGCTTCATCAACAGTTCCTACAATGTTTAGAATGTTTTCAAGCTGAGAAATAGCGATTAATCTTGTAATATTTTCATTGATTCTAGTCAGAATAAATGTTCCATCAGCATTTTTACAAATCCGATGTCCTACAAGTAAACTACTTAATCCAGAAGAATCAGAATATTTTACATTAGAGAGATCAAGAATAATATTTCTTTGCCCCTCTGAATTATAAAGGATTAGTTCAGACTTAAGCTGTGGTGAAATTAAGCTGTTTAACTTACTTTCATTTAGTTTAATCAGAACATATTTTTCGTGTTTGTCTACTGTAAATTTCATGATGTTTAAATATAATTAAACAATTCTTAATTACATAAATTAATTAGACAAGCCTGATTAAAGCTTCATTTATATTGTTCTCTACCCTGTTTTCGGCATCATTATGATTATTTTTCATAAACTTATCACCTGTGATATGTTCATATAATTCGATGTATCTTTCGGAAATGGAGTTTACGAATTCAGGAGTCATTTCAGGAATCATTTGATCTTCTTTACCTTGAAATCCATTGTCAATTAGCCATTTACGTACAAATTCTTTAGATAGCTGTCTTTGTTGTTCATTTCTTGCCTGACGTTCTTCATACCCATCTTTATAGAAATAACGGGAAGAATCAGGTGTGTGAATTTCATCAATTAGATGAATTAGTCCATCAGTCATTCCAAACTCGTATTTGGTGTCTACTAGGATTAATCCAAGATCAGCAACCATTTCAGTACCTCGTTGAAATAATGCTCTGGTATACCTTTCTAATAAGAGATAATCTTTTTCAGAAACAATTTTCCTACTGATGATTTCTTCTCTTGAAATATCTTCATCGTGGCCAACAGACGCTTTTGTGGTTGGAGTTATAATTGGTTCAGGTAATCTATCATTTTCTTTTAAGCCTTCAGGTAAAGTTACTCCGCATACTGAGCGCTTTCCAGCTTGATATTCACGCCATGCATGTCCAGCAAGGTATCCTCTAATAACCATTTCAACCTTAAATGGTTCACATATCTTCCCAATAGTGACATTTGGATCAGGAACATCAATTACCCAATTAGGAACAATATCACGTGTTGCCTGCAGAAATTTTGCAGCTATTTGATTTAAAACTTGCCCTTTATATGGTATGGGTTCAGGTAAAACCACATCAAATGCAGATATTCTATCAGTTACAACCATAACAAGAAACTTATTTCCTATAGTGTATACATCACGAACCTTACCTTTATAAAAATTGCTTTGCCCTGGTAAATTGAAATGTGTTTCTTTAATTGCAGTCATTTAAATTGCTTTTTGGAGTTTGATTTTAAAATTCAGTAAATAATAGTTGCAACCAAAATTAATTACTGGATATCACCATATGCTCTAAGGATGTTTTTAACCAGCTTATGTCTAACTACATCATCTCCATTTAAATAAATGATATCAATACCTTTAATTTCTGCAAGTATCTTAAGTGCGGTATTTAAGCCTGATTGTTGTTTTTTTGGTAAATCAATCTGGGTCACATCACCAGTAACAATGAATTTTGCCGTAGGCCCCATTCTAGTCAAAAACATTTTTAATTGAAGATCAGTTGCATTTTGGGCTTCATCGAGGATTACAAAACAATTGTCGAGAGTTCTACCTCTCATAAATGCTAATGGTGCGATCTCAATTGTTCTGTTTTCTAAAAATAACTTTAGTTTATCTGCGGGTATCATATCATCTAAGGCATCGTATAATGGCCTGAGGTACGGATCTATTTTTTCTTTTAAATCTCCCGGTAAAAAACCAAGATTTTCACCAGCTTCAACTGCTGGTCTGGTTAATATAATTCGCTTTATCTCCTTGTTTTTCAATGATCTGACTGCTAATGCAACAGCTGTATAGGTTTTTCCAGTGCCTGCCGGGCCAATGGCAAAAATTATATCATTTTTAATGATACTATCCACCATTTTTCGTTGATTGGCCGTTCTTGCCTTGATTACAAGGCCATTTGGACCGAAAACAATAGGTTCTCCACCACCCTTTGAAGATTGATTTTCTGAGTCAGTACTTTCAGGAATAGTAGTACCTAAAATTTGCTCTAAATCGTTATTATTAAGAGATTGGAATTTTTCAATGTGTTGAATTAATTCTTCAAATTTAAGTTTGAAAATGTTGATTTCTTTTTCATCACCAAGCACTTTTACATCATGTCCTCTGGCTACAATTTTAATTTTCGGAAAATTTCGTTTAATTATCTCAAAATATTCATTGTTTGATCCCCATATTACTAATGGGTTTACATTTTCGATTGTTATAATAAGTTCGTTCAAGCTGTGCTTATTTTTAGTGGAGAGGTATTTATTTGAGATTAAAATTGAATATTTGCACCTACAATATTTACAACAAGAATAACAATAAATATTCACATTTTAAATGGCAATAATAACTTTAACGACCGATCTTGGGCATAAAGATTTTTATCAGGCAGCTCTAAAAGGGAGTATCCTGAGCCAGCTACCTAATGCTAATATTGTGGATATTAGCCATGATGTTTCTGCATTTAACATTCCTCAGGCAGCATTTATCTTAAAGAACGCGTTTTATTATTTTCCTAAGGGTACAGTACATTTAATTGGAATAGATTCAGTATTCAATGAAAAAACACGTTATCTGGGTTTAAGTTATAGGGGGCATTATTTTGTGGGCTCAGATAATGGAATATTTTCACTTCTTTTTGACGAGAAACCTACTGAGATCGTGGAACTAAACATCATGCAGGATTTAAAATATCTTCACTTTCCATTATCAGATATATTTCCAAAAGCTGTAACCCACCTGGCAAAAGGTGGAAAACTGACTGACATTGGTTTATCAGTTTCTGGAATTGAAGAAAAAATGACTATTCAACCAGTAATTGAACGTGATATCATTAGAGGTAGCGTTATATACATAGATTCATTTCAAAATATTATCACCAATATCACCAAAGAAATATTTACAACTGTTCAAAGGAACCGTGACTTTACTCTATTTTTTAAAAGAAATGAGTCTATTTCTCTTTTAAGCTGGCATTATAATGAAGTACCTGAGGGTGAAAAACTTTGTCTGTTTGGGATTAGTAATCATCTTGAGATAGCTATTAATAAAGGTAATGCTAGTGGATTATTGGGTCTGCATTTGGGTGACATTGTCAGAATCGAGTTTAAATTATGATTACAAGAATCGTTAAAATGACATTTGCCCACCAAAATATTGACTGTTTTAAGGAGATATTTTACGAGTCTCAAAAACTCATTACTGCATTTGATGGGTGTATACGCTTAGAACTTATGAAAGATGTAAGCAACGAATGTATTTTTTTCACTATTAGCTATTGGCAAAGTGAAGAGAAACTTAATTCTTATAGAGATTCCTATCTTTTCAAAAATACTTGGTCAAAGGTAAAACCACTGTTCTCTGAAAAAGCAATGGCATGGAGCTTATCTTCAGATCATTTAAAATAACATGAGAATAATCTCATTAGTATATACTTTTTATATTTTCCCTGTAACAGGAGCTCAATTATTTTCTCTAAATGATAGTTTGGCAATAAAACTTTCAAAATAAAAATGGCACGTGCTCGATTAAATAGCGGTAACGCTCAGGCTGAAGAACTTCCAAAAGCAAAGATCAATAAGGAAAGTTTAAAGCAGGTAATGAGATTATTGCTTTACCTTAAACCTTATCGTACTAAATTTTTCCTTGGACTTGCATGCCTGATTTTTTCGAGTGCCAGTTCCTTTTTGTTTCCATTACTTATGGGGCGCTTGATCGGTAATGGAGCTCAGGCTTCTCAAAGTGGAAAAATTGTCCCTAATGAAATACTTGATATTTTCCCAACTGATCTGAATACTATTGCTCTTACACTGCTTGGGGTTTTATTTATTCAGGCAATTTTTTCCTTTTATAGAATTAATTGGTTTGTTGAAGTTGCTGAAAAAGGACTTGCAGATATCAGGAGAGATACTTATCATAAATTAATCACACTGCCGATGAATTTTTTCTCTCAGCGAAGAGTGGGAGAATTAAATAGCAGGTTATCTGCAGATTTGTCTCAAATTCAAGATGCTATCACAACGACCCTAGCCGAAATGATCAGGCAGGTTATCATATTTACGGGAGGTATTATTTTTCTGGTGTTAGTTTCAGGTAAGCTAACATTAATGCTGCTCGCAGTTTTACCTGTTTTAGTAGCTGTAGCAGTAGTTTTTGGCCGTTTCATCAGAAAAATAAGTAGGCAGGCTCAAGATCAACTTGCTGTATCAAATACAATTGTGGAAGAGACACTACAAGGTATCTCTAATGTAAAAGCATTCGTGAATGAAGCATTTGAAGTTGGACGATATAATAGAAGTATTCGTGAAGTTGTAAAGATCGCTATGCGGGGTGCAAAGTTTCGTGGTGTATTTGCATCATTTATCGTTTTTTGTTTATTCGGTACCATTGTTTCTGTTGTTTGGTATGGGTCGCATTTGGTTCAGG
>CAMDQV010000095.1 GCA_945906015.1 Pedobacter schmidteae
ATTCTGCTCATTCTGTCCGATAACCATACGTCTTGGAATAGTTCCCCCCGATAAATTACCAGGATAATTTGTTGGAACTAAAGATGGGTATCCGGTACGGCGCCAAGTTGAAAAGACTTCAAATTCATCTATAAAGCTAAGTCCAACCCATTTTTGAGTAGATATCTGTTCCAGTTTTTCATTAAATGTCCCGGCAGTTTTAAAGGCATTCAATTTGAGATAAGCATTTACTCTGGCACTTGCAATTACCCCATCTGGCCCATATAAGGCCCATTGCTGCATTCCTGATTTTACACCTTGGTTAAATGCATCTTCAGCACTTCCAGTATGCCAACCTCTGATAGATGCTTCAGCCAACAGTAAATTCGTTTCTAATGAAGTAAACATAAACATTGGCGCATTATATCGCAACAGTGTATTAGGATTAGGTTCTGAATAAGTTCCAAAATTTGCAGGCGCGGCATCCCAAATTCCATTTTTCATACCTGATTGCAAAGCAGTAGCAGTATCTGCGACAAATGCTGCTGTTGGAGAAGCCCGAACCCATACAACTGCCAGAGCATTAAGTCGTGGATCTTTGGTAATCTTCAAATGATCGATCAGTGTTTTTGATAATTTGCCACCAAGCCTGTTATCCACACTCTGAGGAGTGTTATAATCATACTCCATTAAACCTTGGGCAATCGGATTACGACTTGAGATCTGTCCTCCTTCTACGAATTGTATAGTTGCAATGTCAGTATCATTAATGATAATCCCTCCAGCAATTGCTTTTTTAACCCAGGATTCTGCCATTGCAGGATCTATTTTACTTAATCGCATTCCTAACCTTAGCATAAGTGAATAAGCAAATTTCTGCCATTTTGGAATATTGCCTCCATAAACTAAATCTGCTGCACCAAAAGTGGGTTTAGCGGTGTTAAAATTTTTTGCAGCTTCATCCAACTCCTTGAGCATATCCGAATAAATATCAGATTGCTTATCATATTTAGGCTTATAAATTTTGCTTGATGCCCCTTTTCCTGCTTCCTTATATGGAATATCTCCATACATATCAGTTATACGATGATAGGCATAAGTACGCCAGATCCTTGCAACTGCGAGCTTATTGACAAAGTCGGGGTTAGTTGAAACAGACCTGATAACTTCCTCTATTTCGAGCCCTTCAGCAATGTAAAAGGCTTCAAAAAGACCTGACTGCCAGCCAAGATTTCCAACATACTTGTCACCTTGTGCCTGTCCGATATTATAATTAGCCATGTGTTGCATAGCACCACCAAGCATAAAATATTCAAATCTAGCCGATGATAACTGAGCCTTTGTTAATAAAAATTCAGGAACTGCATTTGTAGCGGCATTAGGATTAATATTTAATTCTTCAAATCCCTTATCGCAGGATACTCCGAATAACATTATTAAAACAATGGCTGTATTTCTGAAAAAATGATTTTTCATTTCAATTAGATTAAATGATTAAAACTTTACCTGTAGATTTAAACCGATACTTCTTGTTCTAGGAAGTCCAAAAGCTTCCAGACCCTGAGCATTGTCACTGGTATTACTTGATTCCGGATCGAAATTATCAGTTTTGCTATACAAAATGAACAAATTTCTAGCTACCGCAGATAGGGTAGCAGATTGAAATTTCAATGAACCAACGTTCGAAATAGGAAGTTTATACCCTAAAATTACCTGTCGTAATTTAACGAAGCTTCCATCATAGGCAAACAATCCAGTATAACTTTGCTGCGAATTATAATAATTGTCAATTTGCACTACAGGAACGGTATATGAATAAGGAGCTCCTGCCTCAGTTACTCCTGTCAAAGGAAGGCCACTCTCACGGCCTGGAAGTGTAGATTTTGGTAAACCGAAGCGAGATGCATACCAGTTGGTATTAGACCAAACTGTATTTCCAAACTTTCCATCGAGAAGTATATTTAAGGATATATTTTTATATCCGAAATTATTGGTCAAGCCCATAGTATAAGGCGGAACACCTACTCCAAGATCAGTCAAAGGACTAACTACTTGAAGATTACTAATTGTATTAAAAATGGTTTTTCCAGTTGCATCCTGCTTATGCATGAATCCTCTTATCATACCAAAAGGCTTTCCAACTCTATTTTGAACTACACCTCCAGCAACTCCATTACCAATAGTAACTTCTGTTAAGCCTTCTGCAAGTTTTACAATTTCACTTTGGTTATATGCAAAGTTGTAACTAATATCCCAGCGAAATTTTTTACTTTTTAATGGTTTTCCACTGATCAAAAACTCTATCCCTTTATTGCTAACCTCACCAACGTTCAGGAGTGCTTGAGTATAACCACTGGTATTGGGAATTGTTGTTCTTACAATATCATCTGTTGTTTTTCTATTGTATACCGTAAAATCAAGCCCAATTCTGTTGTTAAAAAGCTGAACATCCAAACCAGCTTCGTAAGTAGTAGATGTCAAAGGCCTTAAATCAGGATTAGTAACCAATCTTGAAGAAAATCCCTGTACAGGCCTGCCATTATGACCTCCTTGAATCATATTAAACGTCTGATTTAACATATAAGGACTAGGGGTAGCTCCTCCTACCTGTGCCCATGATGTTCTTAACTTCATGAAATTGATAAATGAAGGCATTTTTATAGCCTCAGATAAAATCAAACTTCCACCTATAGAAGGATATAGGATAGTATTGTTCTGTGGACTAAGGGTTGAGAACCAATCTTGTCTAGCAGAGACAGTTAGAAATGCAACCCTTTTATAATCTAAATCAGCTGAACCAAAAACAGAATTAATTTTTGATTGTTCATAATTTGGACTGGTGCTCAAGGCAGCGACATTGGTATAACTATAAAAGAATGGTATAGTAAATTCAGTACCTCTGATATTAGTTTGATCATAAACACTCTGCTGCTGATTTCCACCCGCCATAGCCATAAAACTAAAATTCTTTAAAAATTTAGCATTATAGTTTAAACTAACCATTGAATTGGTTTCAGAAACACTGGCTTGAATATTTTCGAATTCGCCTTTAGGGGCAGCAGCAGTACCTGTAGGTATTATATTCTCAGCATCAAATTTATAGAAGTCTTTGCTGACACTCGTTTTGACGAATAAATTCTTTAGAATATCAAACTTCACACTGAATTGACCTAAAAAGCGATTCTTATCATCCCCGTTTTTATATCTGTTAATTACAAAATATGGGTTCGTAGCTGCACTAGATGCATTCCATAAAGTTTCATTAAAATCTGCATCATAACCTGGTGCCAGATTTCTGACATCCATGGTATTTGCCACCAGATAAGTTGCCCATGAAGCATTATGATCTGCATAACCAACTTTAGGTCTGTTAATACCTTCCTCCAAATTATACTGTCCAATTGCTTCAACAGTAATTCTTTTTCCAAGAGCTGCATTCACATTAAGATTGGCAATCTTCCTATTTATGGATGATTTTTCCATTATTGCATTGGCATCTACGTTTGCTACAGAAAAACGGAAATTGAGATCTGAAGTTCCGCCTGTAAATGCTACAGTGTTAGAATAGGTAGAACCCATCCTATAGAAATTATCAAAATTATCTTTTACATATACGGGAGAATATGGTCGAGTTTGCCCATCTAATTGGATTGATGGCTGACCATCCATTTTAGCACCAAATGATAAACGACCAGCACTTCTTGCCGCTGTGGCTGAAGCTGGTTTAACTCCATCTATTCCCTGCCCATATTCATATTGCCAATCGGGAATAACAGAAATAGTTTCAAATGTAGATGTCGAGTTAAGCTCTACGCCAATACCTTTTGATGCTACCCCCTTCTTAGTTGTTATTAATATCACACCATTAGATGCTCTTGAACCATATAATGCTGCTGCGGGGCCGCCCTTCAGTACACTTATAGATTCAATATCGTCTGGGTTAATTCCGGCAATTCCATCACCTCTGTCAACATTTATTCCACCACCAGTTGAACTTGTTCCGCCGCCGGGAATTGAATTATCCATTGGCATCCCATTCACAATGTAAAGAGGTTGATTATTTCCTGCCAGAGATCCATTTCCTCTAATGATAACCCTACTTGATCCTCCGGGTCCTGTGGCATTTCCACTGACATTCACCCCTGCAACCTTTCCACTTAGCGCATTGGCAACGTTTGTTTCTCTGGCCTGAGTTAATTCATCGCCTTTAACTTCGGATACAGAATAAGCCAGGGCTTTTTTCTCACGTGAAATACCCAATGCAGTAACTACAACCTCTGTAAGAGCAGTGTTAGCAGCTTCAAGTTTAATATTCAAGATAGTTTTATCACCAATTACTATCTCCTGAGTTAGATAACCAATATATGTAAATACAAGAACGCTGTTTTTATCTGGGACATTTATACTATATCGTCCATCCAAATCAGTACTTGCCCCAATTGTTGAACCTTTTAGTTTAACACTAACACCAGGTAGCGTTTCTCCATTTGAATCTGTTACCTGACCGCGAATGGTAATATCAGCTAAAGTTTGCTTATTATCTTCTGGTAAAACCTGAATTACCTGATTTATACCAGATTGAATAAGAATGTTCTCATCAACTTGTTTAAAATAAAGATCAGTTCCTTTTAAAAGCATATTCAATGCCTGATCTACCGTGTAGGTTGAGGCACTTAAATTCTTTGAAGGCAACGAAATCAATTCACCTTTTCGGTAAACAAAACGAAAGGGGGTTTGTTGTTCTATTTTTTTGAATGCTGTGAGTAATGATTCATTCCTTAGCTCCAATTTGACTTCTACCTTACTGATTGATTGACTTTTGACAGGAATCGCTAACAATAACTGGAAAGACATTAACATTAAGGCTGTATATATAAAGCCAACACGCATAATCTGTATTATTAGATTTCTATTATTAGATTTTTTTGCCGCATTAACGACATGGGTGACCCCATTCACACTTTTTGTAAAATATTTCATATTTTTACAAGGTTTTAAGTTCATAAATATCCGTTTACAGGAATGAAATTTAATTTAAAACTGCCAACTCGTTTAACGATTTGGACATTAGCCCTCTAGACCTTCTTCATTGCCGTGAAGAGGTTTAGAGGGTTTTTTTAAGGGGGTATTTTCGTGTACATTTTTAATAATTTTTAATAATTGATTTATATCTAATTTATTTACATCCTAATCCACTTAAAACAACAGTCTTATCATCTTTGAACTGATATTTAATCTGATTAAACTCTCCTATAACATTCAGGATCTGTATTAAACTCTGACTCTTCAAAAATGTAGCGCTAAACTTACATGACTTTATCATCTCTGTAGTGAACACAATCGATACATCAAAGTGCTCCTGCAATTGTTTTGCTACATCTTTAATACTTACATCATCAAAATATATGTCTTCATTTGTCCATTCAATAATGGCATCTGCCTTTACAGGTTTTTTAATGGGGCTTGTTAAGTTTTGATCATAAATAACCTGCTCATTGGGTACAATCACATTATAGGTATGCTTATTATCCCAAACCTTAACTTTTCCCCTGGTTACTGTTACGGTTACAGTCTTATTTCCGGGGCTAGCTTTAATATTAAAAGCCGTTCCTAAAACAGTTGTAAAAATTTTACCAGTATGCACTACAAAAGGATGGCTAGCATCATGAATGATATCGAAGTAAGCTTCTCCACTCAGGTAAACTTCCCGCTTCCCGTTAGAATTAAAATTTTTGCTCAGTTCAAGCTTGCTGTTCTCATTCAAAATAACAGAACTGCCATCAGGAAGATTAATAAAACGACGACCCGGTTTATCGGGCTTAACCGTTTTAATAGTATTAACCTTCACAAGCCGGTTTTCTGAGGGCTGTATTTTCATCGTATAGAAGAATACAGTTATTCCAATGATCAGGATGGCAGCAGCAGCTTTATACCAGATACGCTGATTTCTAAATATGCCACGCGGTTTATCAGCCTTTGAGGAAGCCATAATCTCTTTAAAAATCCTCTCAGCCCTCGCTTCTCCAAGGGGGGTGATGGAAGATGGATCATTCCAAAATTCATCTAACAGAACCTGAAGTTCTTCATTATAGTCATCCCTTTTCATCATAGACAGGAATTCTGCGTATTGTTCAGAGGTGCCTGTCTTATTAACAAATTGCTGAAAAAGATATTTAAACCTATGAATTGACATGCTAATGAGTTTATTTTAAATAGAAAGACCTTTGTATACCCTCTTTTTATAAAAGACAAATGGGAATAAAAAAGGGGTTATCCCTAGAGATATTTTTTAAATTATAGTATATCTGGCTGTGTCTTTTCTATTTCCCCAGCACAATTCCCCATTTTCAATAACGCACTGGGTGATGTTAAATCAGAATATTAGTGTGTGGCATTGCAACCAGCCTCTAGCCTTGTGCCAGAGCCTATGCGTTATTCCTTTCTAAAAAAAGCAGCTTAAAGCAAAAGAAATTGCTTGCCTGGCTATAGAGGGCGGAAAGGTTTGAGTGGGATATTTTGCATGACTTTGCATTTTTTTATTCGCTCATAGCCGCTGAGGTCTATCGTCTTTTTGTATAAATCAAAAAACCGACAAAACATTAAGAAAGAAGCTTACAGAATGGTATATGAAACTTGCACTTTGATCAAAGTGCAAGTTTTTCAGTCCTTATAATGCGCCTGTTATCGATTTTCAATTTGTCGGCATTTATTTTCCGCTTCGCTCCTGGATTGGGATATGAATTATAGCAAAGGAAGTTAGGCCAAAGCTTCGTCCAAGACCTTTAGGCCGTGATGAATCTGGCGGAGATCCATTTAAACCTACATATAACTTTGATCCGTCATCACTGATCTTTACCCCATAAGTTCCTCCCGGAGCATAATTGAAGGCTTTTGTCATAGGTTCCGATAAAAATGCTAGTGCTTTCTGCTGCCCGGTTGCGATGTTGTATTGAATAACCGGGGTCCCTGAAAAGCCGGCAGAACCATGTGCTCCCGGAAGATAATAGACATATTTTTCATCAGGAGAAAGATCACAAACAGTAATATACTCTCCTTTAAAAAGAAAATTACTCCCCAACATTACCAGATTGTCGGTTTTAGGTGAATAGCTGAATAATTCGCCAGCCATCGTTGTTCCGTAAATATGTCCTTCTTTTGTTTCAGGGGTCGATGACCGCAGGCCATCACTTTTGAAATAAGACTTACAAGGAGCAATTGAATTTGTGTTCGGATCATATTTCCAAAGGGTAGTATAAGCCTTCACTTTCTTAGCCCCTGGAAACATTGATGATGGAAGCATAGAAGTTCTTTCATCGTTCTTTCCGTCTGGTATAGATTGATCTTTTAAGCGCAATTGTGTATGGGCGGGAATCTCCCGGCCATTGAAATAAACGTTCCCCTGCTTATCTATCATCAAATTGCGATCATTACCTATTGAACCTGGTTCGCTCTGGAAAATCCATTTTTTGGTATTCATGTCGAAAGCACCAAAGGCAAAGCCATCGGGCGAACCCTCAATTGCACAATAAAGAATATTTCGTTTGGCATCATATTTTGTTGTTGCCGTAACCCTTGCAGGCGGAAAATCTGCATATATTATGGTCTTACCCGAGACAGGATCGTATTGGAAGAGTTTGCCACCGGCAATTTTCTTATTCCA
>CAMDQV010000096.1 GCA_945906015.1 Pedobacter schmidteae
ACAGCAAAGAGGATATCAGTCTCTTCATCCAGAAATATGGAATAGTCGTATATGTTGTTTTCCTTTAATAAAGCACTCAATTCAGGCCAGATCAGGTCGTGACGGCGTTTGTATTCCTCTTTGAAACCAGGTTTCAGTTTCATTTTAAATGCAGCGATCTTCTCCATCATTTTTCTTTTATACCAGGTTATTCATCATCTTCAAATTTATTTTCAAAATTTATTTTCCGGAGTAAAACTTCAACTCAATTAAATCGTTTGGTAGTTGCATATTTCCCAATGATTGATGAACAACTAAAGCTGTGCCCATCGCAGTGGCCTGCGCCATGGATGCGGCAAAAACCTCCATTTCAGGAAACATAAAAGATAACAAATTCATGTAAATGGAGTTTTTACTAAACCCTCCATCCACAAAGATTCTGTTCACATTTGATCCATTTAGAATCAACTGTGTTGATCTTTTTTGCTTTTTTATCAGGTTCAATACCAAGTGATGATAGGCTTCTGCATCCGATGAAAATGCAGAAAAATCTTGTTTTGAGAAATTATCTTCCTTCTCTTCTATATTTTCCAGATTCAAAAGACTCTTGTCAAATGACATTTCTTCAAATCTAGATTTAGGCTTCCCATAATATTCAGCGATCCGGTTTACTTCCTGCTCATGCTCATGGCCGGCAAATAAGCGCGATGCCTTGACCGGTGTGCCTTTGTATTGTAAATAACAAAGGCAATCTGATTCGAGTTCTTGTTTGGTTAGCGGACTTGCATTAAAGGGGTTTAAACTAATACACCAGGTACCGGTTGAGATCAGTACAAATGGCTCTGTAAAACTGATCAGATACGGGATTATTGCTGCAGAACTATCGTGAAGACCTATTCCTACATCAAAAGAATGGCCCTCAAAGCTGGTTTTTATTCGTTCATCTGAAGCGGCTATTGGAGCCAGCTTATTTAAAAGATCTTCATCAATCAACCATTGGTGATATTCGTTTTTAGTGAAATCCCAAAAATTGGTATGACATCCGATGCTGGTAATGTCGGTAACTAATTTTCCAGAAATGAGATAACTCAGATATTGCGGAAGGTGTAAAACCGTCTTAATCTTTTGGAGTAATTTTGGCCGTTCATATTTTATCCGGTAAAGCTGCATTCCTGAATTTAAGCTTCCCAATACCGGAGAGGCTGTTTTGTATGCAAATTCATCCTTGCCGCCATAGTTTGAATAGAACTGCTCCAACAGTTGATCCGGATAAGGCTTCAGGTAATTATACAGCGGTGTTAATGGCTGTCCGTTTTCATCCAGATAAACGAGACTTGCTCCATAAGATGAAAAATTTACAGCCCGTATATCAAAATTAGAATTGCTGAAAATTGATCTCATTGTATTAAGTACAAAAAGACTTAAACTATCCAGATCTTCGCATGGAAAGCCATCCTCATCTACCGTTTCGGCAAGGTTTCTGGATTGCTCAAAAACTACCTGATAATGTTCATTGAACAAAAGAAGTTTTTTATTGGTTTTCCCAATGTCAAAAACTGCAATAACCGGGATATTCATATCTTTTTTATGATTATAAACCAGTAGCTACAGTTTCAAATCCTCGCTCTTTGATCAATTCCTGCCTTACCTCAAGCTTGCGGAATAAACCAATCGGATCTAAGGCTCCTCCTGCTCTTAAACGAGCTTCGGCAACTAATGGTCTGACATCAGTGCGGAAACTATCCTGCAGGATCTCCTGTGCTTTGGCTACATCATTTTTAAACTGTGCTTCATTTAGTGCAACTCTGTCTACAATCAATGCCTGAGAGTAGGCAATCATAATTGCCTCAACAGATTGCAAAAGATCTTCGAGCGGATCTTTAACATTATGCGATGCATCAATCATCCATGCCAGATCAGTAGCATGGTTCATTTTACGATCATCCATCCCTTCAACCAGCTCATTGAAAATCAGAAATAGTTGGTATGGTTTAATACTACCTGCAGTGAGGTCATCATCACCATATTTTGAATCGTTGAAATGAAAACCACCCAGTTTGCCTTCCATTAACAATAAAGAAACGATCTGCTCAATATTGGCATTGGGTAAATGATGTCCTAAGTCTACCAGAGTAAACGCTTTTGGACCTAATTTACTGGCATATAAAAGCGATTGACCCCAGTCGCCAACAGTAGTTGAGTAAAAATTAGGTTCATACGCTTTATACTCAATGAACATTTTCCAGTCGGCCGGCAAGGCAGCATAGATCTCAATTAAGCTAGCCAGCGTATTTTGAAAAGCAGTTCTGAAATTCAGCTGACCAGGAAAGCATGATCCATCTGCGAGCCATACTGTCAGGGACTTAGAGCCCAGCTCAATGCCATGTTTGATTACCTCAATATTATGATCAATAGCCTGCTTCCTGACTGCCGGATCAACGTGTTGAAGCGATCCATATTTATAGCTTTCTTCTTGTCCTTTCTGATCCTGAAATGTATTGGAATTCATCGCATCAAAGCGTAATCTATGTTCATTTGCCAGATCTCTGATCGCCTGATAATCTTTCGGAATATCCCATGGAATATGCAAAGAAATTGCATTACCTGAACAGTTCAATTTATGAATCAATCCCACGTCTTCGATCTTTTCTTCCAGGTTTCTGGGTTCACCACCACCCGGAAAACGACCAAAACGTGTGCCACCATTTCCCAATGCCCAGCTGGGAATGGCAATCTGGAAATCGATTAGTTTTGATATAACTGATTCAAAATCCTTTAATTGTGTCTTCAAAAAATCAAACTTCGACCTATGAAGATCGATTGATCTCTGGTTATGTTCAGCAATTAAATTGTCAGTTAGCTTCATATACTTTTATCTTACAAAAGCCATGGCTACACCGCCATCCACATTCAAAACATTTCCTGTTGATTTACCCAGTAAACCTCCCACAAAAGCAAAGCAGGCATTGGCAATATCTTCTGGTAAAATGGTTTCATTCAACAGGGTACGTTTGGCATAGAATGCAGGAAGTTCAGCTACTGTGACTCCATATGCTTTTGCTCTGCCTTCTGCCCAAGCGCCTTCCCAGATTTTACTATCGGCAATCACGGCATCCGGATTAACTACATTTACACGAATCTTATCGGGCCCCAGCTCAGCAGCATTCAAACGACTGAGATGTAACTGTGCGGCTTTTGCAGAGCCATATCCCGCATTATTAGGACCAGAAACTAGAGCGTTTTTACTCACAATATTCAAAATATCACCGCCTCTTTTTTGTTTTCTTAAAACGCTAACTGCTTCTTGTGTAATTTTAAACTGTCCCTTAACAAGAACATCATAAAGCAGATCCCAGTCTTTATCGGTATGCTCTTCAATTGGTTTTGAAATTGATAACCCGGCACAATTGACCACAATATCGATTCCACCGAAGTTTAAGGCTGATTGTGAAAAGGCATTTTTTATACCGGCGTCTTCAGTAACATTCAGTTGTACAGTAGCATAGCTGTCGCGCCCAAATTCTTTCAGAAACTGGGCTCCGGCAGCTGTCAGGCGATCCTGATCTAGATCATTCAATACAACCACAGCGCCCTCTTCAGCAAACTTTCTAGATATTGCTTTCCCAATACCGCCTGCACTGCCTGTTACCAAGGCGATCTTACCGCTTAATGATTTAGGTTTTGGCATTCGCTGAAGTTTTGCTTCTTCAAGCAACCAGTATTCAATATTGAATGCTTCCTGTCTTGGAAGTGAGGTATATTCTGAAATAGCTTCTGCACCGCGCATTACATTGATTGCATTGGTATAAAATTCTGCAGCTACACGGGCCGTTTGTTTATCCTTTGAGAAAGAGAACAATCCAACTCCCGGGTAAAGTATTATAACCGGGTTTGAATCTCGTATAGCAGGAGAGTTTGAATGCTTGCAGCTAGTATAATATTCAACATACATCTTTCTGTAGGCTTCGAACAATGGCTCAATTTGAGCTCTGAGTTCTTCAACGTTATCCAGATCAGCGTCTGGTTTAAGATTAAGGATCAGCGGACTAATTTTAGTTCTTAAAAAGTGATCCGGGCAGCTGGTTCCCATTGGAGCCAGTCTATCAAGATCATTTGAATTGATAAACTCTAAAACCCGTGCATCATCTGTAAAATGTCCAATCATGGAACGTTCAGATGAACATAGTCCGCGTAAAACAGGTGCAATTTTTGCTGCCTGCTCTTTTCTTTGCTGCTCTACCAGTCCCTCAATTTTCTTACCTCCAAATACGCTTCCATTCTTTTTTACACTTTCTTCAATGTATTCGGCACATTTTTCAACTACTTCGAGCGTATTGATATACGATTCATAGGCGGTATCGCCCCAAGTGAATAGTCCGTGGGAGCCCAACATAATTCCTCTGATTCCGGGATTACTATCCAGGCAGGCTTTTAGCTCTAAGCCTAGTTCAAAACCCGGCTTTCTCCAGTCAACCCAGCCGATGGTATTATTAAAAAGCTCAGCTGTTATAAGTTTGCCATCTTTGGCCGCTGCAATAGCAATTGCCGCATCGGGATGCAGATGATCTATATGCTTGAACGGAAGAAAGCCATGAAGGGGGGTATCAATTGAAGGAGCTTTTGAACTCAGATCATAGATACAATGATTGAAAAGTTCAACCATTTCATCCTCATGCTCTAGTCCGCGGTAGATATTTTTTAAGTTAATTAAACGGTCGTTATATAAAGCAGCCAGTCCGCTGCGCTTGAGGGTACCAATATCACCACCTGATCCTTTGATCCACATGATTTCGGTCTCTACTCCAGTTAATGGATCCTTGGCCATAGCCTTGCAGGAGGTATTACCACCCCCATAATTGGTTAAACGAAGATCAGCACCAAGCAAGTTAGATCTGTAAATCAATAATTCAACTTCATCATGCGCAAGTTTTGCGGCTTCAGCTACGTCCCAGAGGTAGCTTACGTGTTTATAATTTGTATTTGACATAATTGATTAAATTGAATTTCCGTAGCCTACCAGAAGTACGGAAATAATGATAGTACTTATTCCTAAAATAAAAGTTGTAAAGGTCTTTTTGCTCACTGCCGACCATTCTTTCAGTAGCAGTCCCCACATATTAGCGATCAGAATGATAAAAGCCATGTGTAATATCCACGAGCTTGCTCCATTTCCTAATTTACTTTCTCCCATACCGTAAAAAAAGAACTGAAGAAACCAGGTTGTACCTGCTATTGCAGAGAAAATATAGTTTTTTAGAAGCGGAGTTTTCGCGTTTGCATAATCTCCGAATGTCTTATTACGAGCGTTCAGGATGGTACACCAAATTAGATTTGTTGTTAGTCCTCCCCAAAGCAATACCACATAAGTTACGTTATTTTGGAAGAGAAATTCGGTGGTTTCTGCAGGATTAGCAGCTTTCCATAAAGTATTTGCCGCTTCTGCCATTGGTTTTCCAGCTTCAATTCCAAAATTGAAACAGGCACTTAAAACTCCTGAAATAATGGCTACAATGAGTCCTTTGACCATGTTAAACTCTTGTATAGTTTCCTTTTTTATTTCTTCGCTCAGTTCACGTTCTTTTAGCATTCCCGCTCTCCCACAAAGGAAAATACCGAAAAGGCATACCAGCACACCAAGAAGCACGATACGTCCGCCTTCGCTGTTAAGCATGTCGGTAAAGCTGATTTTTCCTGTTTGAGGATACAGATCGTAAAATACGGGTGGCAAGAGGGAGCCTAATGCTGAACAGAATCCCAAAACTACTGAGTTACCAAGCGACATGCCGAGGTATCTAACTCCAAGTCCGTAGGTTAAACCCCCAATTCCCCAAAGCAATCCCATGATAAAAGTAACCTTCAAAATGGAGTTATCCGTATTGCTGATGATCTCGGTAAAAGCCGGAATAGTGAAGTATGCAGCTAGAGGAGGAACGATTAGCCAAGAGAATAAGCCACCGATTATCCAGTAGCTTTCCCATGACCAACCTTTAACCTTTTTGAAAGGGATATAAAAACTCCCGGAAGCGGCTCCACCAATAAAATGAAAGATAACACCTAAAATTACTTGCATGGATGAGATTTAAAAGAGTTTGAATAGGTCTAAAAATATAGAAGAATAATTAATTAGCTGTCATGCACTGTCATGTCGGTTAAATAGAAATAAAAGGGTAAGATAATTATTTTATCTGGTTGAATGAATCTAAAGAGATGGCCTTAAAGTAAGGTTGAAAGGAACTTCAATATGCTCGCGAGAATTAGTGAGGATAAGCTGTGCCGCCAGTTGACCCATCTGATCAAAATCAGTTGAAATAGTAGTTATTCCATTTAGAATTACCTTTTTAAGAGGGGTTTCATTATAAGAAATAACGCCTACCTGCTGCCCAATTTTTAAGTCTAAAGAAATGATTCGTTCAATCAGTGTAACCAAATCTGCTTCCATTAAGTTGATGAATGCTTCACCCTCATTGATGGGTTCTGTTGAGATATTCCTGACCAGATGAGGGTTAAAGGCATATTGCTGGCAAAAATGATAAAACCCCTTAACGATCTCATCCGGAAAATAGCTTTTATCAGGAAAGATCAATTTGAGGGTATGATACTTACTTAACTCATCTTTAGCCTGTTCAAGGGCATTATAAATATCTTTCTCAAAATTTTCATACACCGCTGCATATTCTCCATCTACACCCGGCACCCGTTTATCCATCAGCAAGAGTTTTTCTTTTGGGATGGCATTGATGAGGTGACAGGATTCCTCTCCACCATCAATGAAATGTGGAATGATTACATAATGTGAATAATCCTCTCTTTTGTTATCCAGTAATCTTTTAAACAGGGCGAAGTCATTGTTATAGATATAGAAGTCGATGGATACATCATGACCAAGTGCAGAAACAAAAGCATCGTACACTATTTTCTTATGGGCACTGAGTTTATTGAATAACAGAAAAATGCGAAGTCTTTGCCTGAAATCTGTATTTGAGATATAATAACCTTTCCCGGGAACTGAATTTACAATACCAAGATTTTTAAGGTGTTTATATCCTTTTTCAGCGGTATCACGTGATATTTCGAGCACACAGCTTAGCTCATTAATAGATGGCAGAAGGTCATCTTTTTTTATTTTCCCCGAAAGTATGGCATCTTTAATGGAATTGGTTAGCTGTAGATATTTGGGAGTGGCAGAATATTCATCAATAAGGATGTGGTTGAAGATTCTGGCCGGTTTCATTGGTAATGTGATGGGTTTAAATGGAGGGTAAATTAATAATTTTAAATCAGTAGTATCCGAAAAATTTCAATTAGGTGTATTTAGAATTTATATCAATCTTAAACGAATCGTTCATTCACTGAACTGCTAGCGCGCGCGTGTCGCGCGTGCTCTAATTATATTTTTTCTGTGGTTGGATTAGATGGAAAAACTAGGGGTTTTTATTTGGCTTTTAAAAGAAAGAAATTTTAGTTAATCTAATGTTTTACCCGCTCATTGCCGCGGGAATGGCTAGTGTCTTTTGTCTTGAAACAAAAGGCACCAAAACTTCAAGAAACAACGACGCTTCAGCCCTCTAGGCCATACACCCGGCCCGCCGTTCTTTCATCCCACCGCGCGGGAATTGTAG
>CAMDQV010000097.1 GCA_945906015.1 Pedobacter schmidteae
CATCTCTTAACCTATGGTTTTTATTATTAATCCTATACTGAATTCGTTTTTATGACAATTCATCATATTCTTTCCAAATATTGGGGTTTTAGTAAATTTCGTCCTTTACAGGAGGATATTATCCAATCAGTTTTGGATGGAAAAGATACACTGGCATTGATGCCAACGGGTGGAGGCAAATCACTTTGTTTTCAGGTTCCTGCTCTTTTAAAGCCTGGGATATGCATTGTGGTATCGCCCTTGATCGCATTAATGAAAGATCAGGTTGAGAATCTAAAAGAGAAAGGAATTAAAGCTATTGCTGTTATTTCAGGTATGGGAAAACGGGAGGTAGATATAGCCCTTGATAACTGTATTTATGGGGATATAAAATTTCTTTATTTGTCGCCTGAAAGGCTTTTGTCTGAACTAGTTAGGGTGAGGCTCAGACATATGCAGATTAATTTAATCGCGATAGATGAGGCTCATTGCATTTCACAATGGGGATATGATTTCAGGCCCTCTTATTTACATCTTGCAGAACTTAGAGAAATACATCCCAATGTTCCCATTTTGGCTCTTACAGCAACTGCCACAGAAAGAGTTGCTGCAGATATTCAACTAAAATTAAACTTTAAACAAGCTCAGATTTTCAGAAAGTCGTTTGAGCGAAAAAACCTTAGTTATTTAGTTTATAACGAAGAAAATAAACTTCGAAAACTCTTTTCTATTGCCAAAAATGTAAAAGGAACAGGTATTGTTTATGTCAGGAACAGGAGAGAAACTCAAGAAGTTGCACGGCAGCTTACCATGCAAGGAATTTCAGCTGATTTCTATCACGCAGGCCTGGATACCCCTTTAAGGATGAAGAAGCAAACTGCATGGAAAAATTCAGAGGTAAAGGTAATAGTTGCTACAAATGCTTTTGGGATGGGTATCGATAAATCTGACGTTCGCTTTGTAGTTCATCTTGATCTTCCTGAAAGCCTTGAAGCTTATTATCAGGAAGCTGGAAGGGGAGGAAGAGATGAAAAAAAGGCTTATGCTGTCCTGCTTTATAATAATTCGGATGTATTTCAACTTAAAAATAGATTTGAGCAACAATATCCTTCTATTGAAGAAATAAAACAGATCTATCATCATTTGGGCAATTATTATCAGCTGGCATTTGGTGCAGGAGAAGGCTTATCACTTGAATTTGACCTTGCTGATTTTTGCAATCGGTTTAAACTCGACCCATTCCGAACCTTACATGCTCTTAAATTTTTAGAGCATGATGAATATATTGCCTTGACTGAAACTGTTTTTTTAGCTTCTAGAGTTCAGGTTCTTTCAGGTTCTGCAGATCTTTATCGCTTCCAGGTTGAACAACCCGCTTATGATCAGTTTATAAAGGTTTTATTAAGATCATATGGTGGTATTTTTGATCAATTGTCGGCAGTTAAGGAAAGTGATCTTGGTAAAAGACTGGGTATTAATAAGAATGAAGTAGTTAAGATTCTTCAAAAGCTTCAAACACTTCAAATCATTAATTATATTGAACAAACAGATAAACCTCATTTACTATTTATTAAATCGCGTGTTGATACTTTACATCTTTTAATTGACAGAAGATATCATGAAGATCGTTATCAGATTCATCAATTGCAGGTTGAATCGATTGTTAACTACGCCGTAAATAATAAGTGCAGAAGTAAGCAACTATTAAATTATTTCAATGAAGCTCATGCACCGATTTGTGGTGTTTGTGATGTCTGCCTGGAGAATAAAAAGGCTTCAAAAAAAGCTGGAAACTCTGATGAATTAGTTAAATCGATACTTAATGAGCTGAGTAAGAAACCTTTGCACCTAAGCCAACTAATAGAATCTTTGCATAATGGAAATGACAATGAAAAATTAAATATTATCCGGATCTTACTTGATGCGGGTACTATCAAGGTGAATGGGGAGTATTATTACTTATAAAACCTACTAAAAATATCATGAAAAAGACTTCCTTAATTTTCATATTTACATAGATTGCATTGTTGATTATTTGTTCCTTTGAATGAGTTGTATAAGTTGAATATCCGGTAAGATCATAAATAATGAATCAGGAGCAATAATTTTAAAAGCAATTAATTATCATAATCATCTTGAAGATTGATTATTTTCTTTATTTTCAACACTATATAATTCAAATACATCAATTTTTTCAGGCTAAAATTTGATTAAAATTTCTTGATCTAACATGCAAAATAATAAAGATACCATTAAGGCCTGGGCCATGTTTGATTGGTCAAATTCTGCCTATAATCTGGTAATTACTTCAACAATTTTCCCGGCATACTATACCATCATTACTACAACCGAGCAAAATGGAGATAAGGTTACATTTTTTGGAACTGAATTTACAAATACTGCTCTTTCAAATTATGCACTGTCAGCAGCCTATCTGATTATGGCATTAATTCTGCCCTTATTATCATCTATTGCAGATTTCAGAGGTAATAAAAAGGTGTTTATGATGGTATTTACCTATATTGGAAGTTTTGCTTGTGCAGGTTTATTCTTTTTTACGCTCGAGACACTAGAATTAGGTATCATTTGTTTTACCCTTGCTGCTATGGGGTTTATAGGAGGATCTATGTTTAATAATTCATACCTGCCTGAAATAGCTTCAGTTGATCAACAGGATAAGGTAAGTGCTAAAGGATTTGCATATGGATATGTAGGCAGTGTTTTATTACAAATTATTTGCTTCATTTTTGTTTTAAAACCTGAATTATTTGGAATTACAGATCCTTCCTTGCCAGCGCGTTTATCGTTTTTACTGGTCGGTATCTGGTGGATATCGTTTTCTCAGATCCCATTTAAAAAACTTCCTGTAGGAAGCCCCAATTATAATAAATTATCTAAAAAAGATGTAAAAAATGGTTTTCAAGAACTTTTGAAAGTATGGAATCAGTTAAAGCAAATGGCTATCCTGAAAAGATTTCTACTTGGATTCTTTTTTTACTCAATGGGCGTACAAACCATAATGCTTGTAGCGGCTGGATTTGGTGAAAAGGTTTTGAAACTGGGAACCGCTAAATTGATTGCAATCATTCTAGTTATACAGCTTGTAGCCATTTTGGGGGCACTAATCATGTCATACTTTGCAAAGAAATATGGTAATATTCAGGTTATTATTGCAGTTATATTAGTATGGATTGGAGTTTGTGCTGGAGCCTATTATATACAAAATGAGGGCCAATTCTATGCAGTAGCTGTTATTGTGGGATTAGTTATGGGAGGAATACAATCAATCTCAAGATCTACATATTCCAAATTTTTGCCTGAAAATACTCCTGACACCGCTTCATTCTTTAGTTTTTATGATGTTACTGAGAAAATGGCAATTGTGATCGGTTTATTCAGTTTTGCATATATCGAAGAATTTACTGGAAGTATGCGTAATTCAGCTATAATTCTTGCTGGATTTTTTATTATAGGTTTATTGATTTTAGTGTCGATCTTTTTTATAAAAACAGAATCTTCTGCTTCCTTAGCTAAGGATTAGTTTTTTTTTCTGAATTTAGCGCTGTTTAAGAAATTACCTATGACTGTTGAATTATTTATTCCCTGTTTTATTGACCAACTTTATCCGCAGACAGCTTTTAATACCATCAAAATCCTTGAAAAGGCTGGATGTAAAGTAGTTTATAATACTGAACAGACCTGTTGTGGACAACCGGCTTATAATGCCGGTTTCTGGGAAGAAGCAAAAATAGTGGGGGGTAAATTCCTAAATGATTTTTCTGAAACTAATTATATTGTATCTCCATCTGCTTCCTGCACAGGGATGGTCAAAAATTCTTTCAATGATTTGTTTACCAACACAGCAGTTCATAATAAATGCAGAGCTATTCAAAGTAATATTCACGAGTTAAGTGACTTCCTAGTTAATATTATTAAAAAGGATTATTTCGGTGCTGAACTTGAAGGAAGAGCTGTTTACCATGATTCTTGTGCTGGTTTAAGAGAATGTAATATTAAAGCTGAGCCGAGGCAATTATTAAGTAAAGTTCATGGACTTGAACTTGTAGAAATGAAAGATACTGATGTATGTTGCGGTTTTGGTGGCACGTTTGCTGTTAAATTTGATGGTATTTCAAGTGCAATGGCAGAACAAAAGGTAAATAATGCTTTAGAAATGGGTGCTGACTATATAATTTCAACAGATTCTTCATGTTTATTAAATCTTCAAGCCTATATTGATCAGCATGATATAAAGATCAGAACAATGCATATTGCAGATGTTTTAACTCATGGATATGGTAACGTTTAGACCATAAAGAATCGTTTTATTTAAACGGATTCGTAAAATTTGCTCCCCCAATTTTAGTTCCCATTTTAGCATCTAAATACTTTATAAAATCTTATTTTTGTGCTCGAAATGAAGATCACTTTGTAGATGATCATTTAATTTTTTTTAATTATAAATATAAATCATTTTGTAGATGATCAATATTACTCTTCCCGATGGTTCTGTTCGGGAGTACCAACAAGGGACTACGGCTTATCAGATAGCACTTTCTATTTCTGAAGGATTAGCTCGTAACGTTTTAGCTGCCATGGTGAATGGTGAGGTATGGGATTCTTCCCGACCAATTGAAAAAGATTCTTTAGTGAAACTTTTAACCTGGAATGATCAAGAAGGAAAGGCTACATTCTGGCATTCTTCTGCACATTTGATGGCTGAAGCTTTAGAAGCACTATATCCAGGTACAAAATTCGGTATCGGTCCGGCAATTGAAACAGGCTTTTACTATGATGTTGATTTTGGTGACCGTGAGTTTTCATCAGATGATTTTAAAGAAATTGAAGATAAGATCATTGAACTGGCCAAAGCAAAATCTGAATTTTCAAGGAAAGGGGTATCAAAGAGTGATGCAGTTAAATACTTTACCGAAAAAGATGATGAATACAAACTGGATCTGATCAAAGATTTGGCTGATGGTTCAATCACACTCTATACACAGGGTAATTTCACTGACCTTTGCCGTGGTCCGCATATTCCTAATACTGGCTTTATTAAGGCTGTTAAGCTGATGAATGTAGCCGGTGCTTATTGGAGGGGCGACGAAACCAGAAAGCAATTAACTCGTATATATGGAGTTACTTATCCAAAGCTAAGTGAGCTAACCGACTATCTACACATGATTGAGGAGGCAAAAAAGCGCGATCATCGTAAGCTAGGTAAAGAGTTAGAACTTTTTGCTTTTTCTGAAAAAGTGGGTATGGGTTTACCTCTTTGGTTACCCAAAGGAACTGCACTTCGCGAAAAGCTTGTTAATTTTCTTCAAAGAGCTCAGGTTAAGTCTGGATATGAGCAGGTTATTACCCCACATATCGGACATAAGAACCTTTATATTACTTCTGGTCATTATGAAAAATATGGTGCTGATTCCTTTCAGCCAATAAAAACTCCTCAAGAAGGTGAGGAGTTTTTCTTAAAACCAATGAACTGTCCACATCATTGCGAAATTTATAAAACAAAACCTCGATCTTATAAAGATCTTCCGGTTAGATATGCAGAATTTGGTACAGTTTATCGCTACGAACAAAGTGGAGAGCTCCATGGATTAACCCGAGTCAGAGGTTTTACTCAGGATGATGCACATTTATTCTGTCGTCCAGATCAGGTTAAAGAAGAATTTAAAAAAGTTATAGATCTGGTTTTATATGTTTTTAAAGCATTAGGATTCGATGATTATACCGCCCAGATCTCACTCAGAGATTTTGAAAATAAAGCCAAATATATCGGAAGTGATGATAATTGGCAGCTTGCTGAATCGGCAATTATTGAAGCTGCTGAAGAAAAAGGTTTAACCACAGTTATTGAATTAGGTGAAGCCGCATTCTATGGTCCGAAGCTTGATTTCATGGTTAAGGATGCCCTTGGTAGAAAATGGCAATTGGGCACTATACAGGTAGATTATAATTTACCTGAGCGATTTGAACTTGAATATACTGGAAGTGATAATCAAAAACACCGTCCAGTGATGATTCACAGAGCCCCTTTCGGATCTTTAGAACGATTTGTGGCCGTTTTGATAGAGCATTGTGCAGGTGAATTTCCATTATGGCTCTCACCTGAACAATTTATAGTGTTGCCTATCTCTGAAAAATATGAGGATTATGCAAAAAAAGTTTTAGAATCGCTTAATAATTCCGATATTCGCGGGCTGATTGACTCTCGAGATGAGAAAATCGGAAGAAAGATTCGTGATGCTGAAGTCAAGAAAATACCTTTCATGCTCATTATTGGTGAAAAAGAAATGAATGAGGGCATGGTTTCTGTTAGGAGACATGGACAAGGGGATGTAGGCAGTATGACAATTGAAGAGTTTAGTAATCAGTTAGTTAAAGAAATTACAATTTAAATAAAAATATAATTTGGCATTAGGAAGACCAGGCTTTAATAGAGGACCACGCCCTCCGTTTAAAAAGAAAGAAGCAGAACATAAGATTAATGACTTGATCCGAGCACCTGAGGTGCGTTTAACTGGTGATAACGTGGAAACAGGTATTTATCCATTCAGAGAGGCTTTGGCAATGGCTATTGAACAGGATCTTGATCTTGTAGAAATTTCTCCTAATGCAGTTCCGCCTGTATGTAAGATTATTGATTACAACAAGTTTATTTACGAGCAGAAGAAAAAAATGAAAGAAATTAAGTCCAACGCTAAACAAACGGTAATTAAAGAAATCCGTTTTGGACCTAATACCAGTGATCATGATTTTCAGTTTAAACTGAAACATGCAATTGCCTTTCTTGAAGGTGGTGAAAAAGTTCGTGCATATGTCCACTTTAAGGGTCGCGCGATCGTTTATAAAGAACAAGGAGAAATCCTGTTATTAAAGTTTGCTCAAGCATTGGAAGATGTGGGTAAAGTTGAGCAATTACCTAAATTAGAGGGAAAACGGATGTTTTTAACCGTTGCTCCTAAACATGCAGGAAAAAAATAATTCGTTGATTTGTCGATTTGTCTATGTGGGCATATCGCGATTGACAAATAGTCAAACAGAATAATTGATAAATAAATAAATAGAGTTATGCCAAAAATGAAAACGTGTTCCAGTGCAAAAAAGCGGTTCAAGCTTACTGGAACAGGTAAAATCAAAAGAAAGAACGCTTTTAAAAGTCACATCTTAACCAAGATGAGTAACAAGCGCAAGCGTGCCTTGGGTCAGACAAGTTTAGTTTCTGATGCAGATTCAGGCAACGTTAAGCGTATGCTTTGTATAGGCAAGTAATCAACAAATTAATTTAACCAGGTATCAGGTTTTAAGTTTCTGACAAGGAACACCGCTTACCAAAACACAAAACAACATGCCACGTTCGGTTAACGCAGTAGCGTCAAGAAGAAGAAGAAAAAAGGTCTTAAATTTAGCCAAAGGCTATTGGGGATCTAGAAGCAAGGTTTTTACCGTTGCTAAGAACACAGTCGAAAAAGGTTTGCAATATGCATATCGTGACCGTAAAAACAAGAAAAGAGAATTTAGAGCTTTGTGGATTCAGC
>CAMDQV010000098.1 GCA_945906015.1 Pedobacter schmidteae
TACTCATTTCCATACCAGCATCCTTTGCCATTGAACTGAGGGCATGGCTTACTGCTGCATTATGCTCTATCGGATTAGAAATTGCTGTATTAATTCCTCCAACAGAAATTGCGGCTGCAAAAGAGGCGCTCTTTTTTAGGAAGTCTCTACGATTATCTTTCATAATTACATGAATTTTCTTGCATTTTGGCGATACTATAAATGATTAAGACCCAAGTAGATAATTTCACTTTCGATTATGGTGTATTTAACTATATGTTCTGTCATGTGAACGTTTATCATCCCATTCTGAAGTAGGGGCAAAATAGCTCTTATCAGTAGGTTTTAAGTGTTGTTTTAACACATCTTCATTCAGCTCGATACCCAATCCTGGAGCAGTAAGAGGAACCTGAGCATATCCTTTGTCGATAAGCTTCCTACCATCAGTGGTTTTCACCAGATCTTCCCACCAAGGAATGTCTACCGAATGATGCTCTAATGAAAGGAAATTTTGAGTCGCAGCTGCACAATGTACATTTGCCATAAATGAAACAGGTGTACCCGCCTGGTGCATCGCCATAGCGATTCCAAATTCTTCAGCATAATCACCTATCCTCTTAGTTTCAAGCAAACCTCCGGAAGAAGCGAGATCAGGGTGAACAATATCTACAGCTCTTTCATGTATAAGTGGCTTAAAGTTTTCGAGTAAATAAATATCTTCTCCTGTAAGAGTTGGAGTTTCAAGAGCAGCAGAAATTGTTTTCCATTGCTCAGTATATTGCCATGGAACCATATCTTCTAACCATGCCAGTCTATATTTTTCTAATGCTTTACCCAATCGGATCCCATTATTTAAATCAAAGTGGCCGTAATGATCAGTGGAGATAGGAATTTCATAACCCACTAAATTTCGTATATTTTCTACAATTTGAGTTAATTCTTCTAAACCTTTATCGGTTATTTGAATTTGGGTAAACGGATGCATTGTATTATTGTAAGACATGTAATTACTCTGATTACCACCTAAATTATCCCAAAACTGAGAATTTACCAGGGTGCCAGGTTTGCCCTTTAATTTTCTAATTGAAACATCCATCTTTAACCAAGTATACCCTTACTCATTGATTCTATACTTGATCAGTTTTTCCTGTTCTGCAGGTGAACTAGACTCGGGGGTATCTGCATACAAACGTATCTTATCACGATATCTGCCACCTAATAATTGCCAGGCAGGAACACCGTATGCCTTTCCACAAAGATCCCATAGTGCCATTTCAACCGCACAAACACCACCTGCCTGACGGGCTGGCCCGCCAAATTGCTTAATACTCTTAAAAATCATTTCCACATTACAGGGGTTCATTCCAAGAATGCGACTTTTTAGCATCAGCGCATAACGAACGTCAGCAGCATCTCTTACTTCACCTAAACCATGAATTCCCTGATTAGTATAGATCTTGATGATGGCTGTTCCTCCCATTACATCAGTAAGGCAGTAACGCATATCCGTAATCTTTAGATCAGAGGGATTTGAAGATCGTTTTACATTTGATGTTGTCTCTGCTAAGGTGTCACTAATTGATAATCCCATCATACCAGCTAATGATATACCCCCAATGGCGGTTTTCTTTAAAAAATCGCGTCGGTTATCTTTGGTTTTCGGATCATTAATCTCTGCCTTTATAGCCTCCGCTTCGGCTAACTCGTTCGCTCTGTTGCTTTCTGTGATTTGTTTTATTATGCTTTTCATTTATAAATACTTTTTAAATAAATAGTTCTATTGATTGACATAAAGAGCAAAACCAATTTGCATACTTTACGTGTAAAAATGTTTAATTATTAGTCAAAAAATACGATTCTAATTACCAGTCTACTACCGAGCCGTCAAGTGAATTATACGTTTCAGGATTTTTCCAATCATGGCCTATTTTATCAGCCATTAATGCTTCATCCAGTTCAACACCCAAGCCTGGTCCTTTAGGAATAAGAACAGTCCCGTCTTTCTGTAATTTAAACGGATTTTTTAAATATCCTTCGCCTAATGTAACTTGTTCCTGTACTAAAAAATTAGGTATGCTGGCGGCTAATTGTAAGCCCACAGCTAAAGATATAGGCCCCATTGGATTATGTGGTGCAATTGGTACATAATAAGCTTCAGCCATACCCGCTATATTTCGGCCCTCAGTAATACCACCTGCATGACAAAGATCTGGTTGAATAATACTAGCCGCACCTTTTTCAAGTATTTCGCGGAAACCCCATTTAGTAAAAATCCGTTCACCGGTTGCAATGGGGATATGCGTCCCCTTAGCAATGTCAACCATAACATCAACATTTTGACATTGACAAGGCTCTTCAATAAACATAGGCTGGTAGACTTCTAATTCTTTAATTAAAATTTTTGCCGTTTGCGGAGAAATGGCCCCATGAAAATCAATTCCTATATCCATATCATCGCCGCCAGCATCTCTTAATGAAGCAAAATTATCAATGGCGTATTTAATGAATCTTGGGTTTTCGACAATATTTGCATGAGTTAATTTTGCAACCCCTGTTTTAATTACAGTAAAGCCAGCGGCCTTTTGCTGTTTCATTTGCTCAGGAGTACTTGCACGGCCATATACCCTGACACGATCACGGGTTGGTCCACCCAATAATTCATAAACCGGGACATTTAAAAGTTTCCCCTTAATATCCCACAAAGCCTGATCAATTCCGCTTAAGGCACTGGTAAGAATAGGACCTCCACGATAGAAAGCATGCCTGTAAATAGCTTGCCAATGATGTACTACATTTCTAGGATCTTTACCAATTAAATATGGTTCAATCTCTTTAATAGCAGTTTGAATTGTCAATGCTCGTCCTTCCAGCAAAGGTTCACCCAAGCCAAAAATTCCTACATTCGTATGGATTTTTAGAAAAATCCAGCGAGGTTTTACAAGAAATGTCTCGAGTTTGGTAATCTTTACTTCTCCATTACCTTTGATCTGCTCCTTTGTAGATGCAGCTAATTTATGACCCACTCCCGTTGCATAGGATGAATCAGGTAAGGCCATAATACCCATCCCTGCTACTCCTAAAACAGACTGAATGGCAGTACGACGAGATATTTCAAATTTCTTTGTGTTCGATTTCATCAGATAAAAATTTTAAACTTTTATTATACATTATTTTGCGTATTCAGTTCATATTGAAATTCAATACTTTAAGTTTTTTCTCATTGTATCAGCACTAATCAAAGCTACTCAGTAACTCTATTTAGGGTAAATTTCATAATCATTAATATGGAAAGCTATTCCGGGTAAATGACTAGAGTGCAAAATCTCCTGAACAAGATTCATTCAGATTAAAGACGATTCTTCAATTTTATTGGATAATTTGTTAAAATACTTTACCGGAAAGCGGGCAAACACTTACCGGTTTTGTATACTTAAAAATCGTTCTATCGATGTTTATTCTTCAGATTAATTCTTCAGAAAATAAACTATGGTCTTATAATAGTTCCATCTGTTTTTCTAACCTGCCAGTTTGATTTCGTTGAGATAGGATATTTAGCGGCTTCTTTTTCATTCACCTCCACACCTAAACCAGGTACTTCATTTACATACATATAACCATCTTTCATTGTTGGAGAACCTGGGAATATGGCCCTTGATTTATCCGAAATGTTTGCTGCTTCTTGAATTCCGAAGTTCCAAACAGCAAGATCAATATGAGCATGTGCCGCGTGACCAACAGGAGAAACATCACCCGGACCATGCCAAGCGGTTCTAATATTAAACCATTCGCCTAATCTGGCAACTTTCATAGCCGGGGTAATACCACCTATCTGAGAAACATGGATTCTGATATAGTCAAACCATTGATTAACCATAGGCATTTTAAATTCATTAATATTATTAAACAGCTCTCCCATGGCAATCGGTACAGAAGTAGTTTGACGAAGAAGTTTGAACCATTCCATATTTTCAGGAGAGAAAGGATCTTCAAGAAAGAATGGGCGATATTGCTCTAACTGTTTAATCATGTTTATAGAGTCCATAGGCTGAGTATTCTCATGGATATCATGTAATAATTCGATTTCTTCGCCACAAACCCTTCTGACAGTTTCAAACATTTTAGGAACCCCTTTAATGTAGGCATACTCATTAATATGACGATCACCTTCATATCCATATCCTGCCACCTTAAAATCGGGTTGTTTAGAGTTTGCCCCTACACCACCATAACCACCTTGTTGAATCCGGATATATTTATATCCTTGAGCCATGAATGATTGAACACTTTCAGCAACAGCTTCTGGGGTATTCCCTCCAGCATGACCATAGCATGGTATTGCAAATCTTGATTTACCACCCAAAAGCTGATAAACAGGCATATTAGCTCGTTTACCTTTAATATCCCAAAGTGCCTCATCAAGTCCGCTTAACGCATTATTTAAGACCCCGCTGTTACGCCAGTAAGAACTAACATAACATGAATTCCACATGTCTTCGATATTGTCAACATCCTTACCAGCACAGAAATCATTAAGGTAGTCGTTAATTGCTGATACTACAGCGAATGCACGTTGTGTAAATGTTGCACAACCATATCCATAAAGACCAGGTTCGGTGGTTTCAACCTTTACAACAATTAAATTAGATCCCGATGGTGCTGTAACAATGGCTTTGACACTTTTAATTTTTACCGGAGCTAATCCCTTTTGATAGCTGGGTGTTTCGTAATTTGCTGCACGAGCCTCAGCTGTTCCGAATAAACCTAATAGCCCTGCTGAAGAACCAAGTGCAAGCATCTTTAAAGCATCACGCCGACTAGAGGATGTATTTTCTTCTAAATTTTCCATATTATATTTTGTTTTTAAAGTTCAAATTATTTTTAATCAAAGAAATTTTTGTCTTCTTCCGCCAGAAATTTCTTTGCTTCTTTTTCAATAAAATTAACACCTAATCCCGGTCTATCCCATACATCAATTAAACCGTCCTTTACAATTTGTTTAGGCAAGCCTTCCACTATATCATACCAAAATGGAGCTGCCTGGGTATATTCAAAGGCGATAAAATTCTCAGGCATCGTTGCGCCAACTTGAACCTGCGCGGCTAGACCAAGAAGGCCGTTAAATGTACCATGTGGAGCTATTTTTATTCCATAAAGGTCTGCATGCTGCGCGACCCACTTCAGCTCTGATATGCCTCCCATATCTGCCGGGTCTGGCCCCAGGATATCAATAGCATGCCGGTCTATCAGTTCTCTGAAATTTTGTCTTAAATAAATTTGCTCACCGGTAAATATTGGTAGTGATGTACTTTCTGTAAGTTGGCGGTAGTCGTCTGCCGTCACGTAAGGTGTATAATCGCCGGATAGCATATCTTCAGCCCAACAAATATTGTAAGGCTCCAATAAATTTGCCAATTTAATGGCGTCAAACAACATAAAGCCAGGTCCGATATCAAGCCCTAAATCTATATCATCACCAAGTGCAGTCCTCATTCCTTCCACATGGTCTACTATCGTTTTATATCCTGTAATTTTCATTGGTCCACGATAATATGAGTAGTCTTTCTTACTATCTGCAGATTTACTGATATTATTGTAACTAAAGTCAGGATCATTTTTCATTGAAGGTCCGTGAAAACCTAAATTTTCCTTAATAATTTCCCAACCATATCCGGAAGACTTGACCTTTTCTGCCCAATCACGATAATGTTGAGGTGTTTTACCCTCTACCGTGAACCGAATTCCTTTTCCATAACTGGCATAACAACGTACTTGGTCTCGAACCTTACCACCCAAAAGTTTATATATCGGAAGGTTTGCAGCTTTGCCTGCTATATCCCACAAAGCTGTTTCAATAATGCTTACAGCGCTTCCATAGGGTTTAAAACTACCCATACGTCTGATCTTCATCATCACACGCTCCACATTGGTAGGATCCTCACCGATCAAATAGTCTTTATAAAAAAGGACAAATGATTTCAGATAAGGCTTAGCAGTTTCGGCTTGACCATAGCCACTAATACCTTCATTAGTTACTATACGTACTACAGGGCTGCCTCCAATGATAGCACACTTAAGGTCTGTAATCTTTAGTGCTGCCTTTTCAGTAACCAATCCATTTGCAAAAAGAGGAATACTGTTAGCAGCAGCATGTGCCGGATTGCTATCTAATAGGCCAAACATTCCGGAAGCCGTTCCTAAACCAAGCATTTTAAGTGTATTTCTACGCTGAATACTAAAATCGTTCTTTTCTTTTGTCATAAAATTTGAATTTAATAAGATCAATTATTTAAATCGTTCCGAACGAATTGAATTTCTCAGTCAAAAAATTTCTTATCCTCTTCTGATAAATATTTTTTTGCTTCTTTCACAATAAATTCAACCCCTAAACCCGGGCTATCCCATACATCAATGTGTCCATTTTTTACTATTGGATCTGGTAGTCCGGTTATAATATCATACCACCACTCAGGTGTAGCAACCGAATATTCAAACGCGATGAAGTTTTGAGGCATTACAGCCCCTACATGTACCTGCGCTGCATTACCGATCAGTCCGTTAAAAATACCATGAGGTGCCATTTGAATTCCGTGCAAATCGGCATACTCTGCAATCCATTTAATTTCAGCCATCCCACCTACATCAGCTACATCAGGTCCTACAACCCGGACAGCATTTTTCTCTATTAGTTCACGAAAATTCTGACGAAGGTAAATTTGTTCACCTGTATGAATGGGTACCGTTGTACTTCTTGTTAACTCAAGATAATCATCAGCCATCACATAAGGGCGGTAGTCTCCGGTTAGGAGGTCTTCCATCCACATCAGATTATAAGGTTCCAATGCTTTACAAAGTCTAATTGCATCAGCCAACATAAACCCCGGACCACAATCTAAAGCTAAGCCAATTTCATCGCCCAAAACCTTTTTCATTGCCTCAACACATGTAACAATTCTTTTTAATCCTTGTTCTGTTAATGGGCCACGATTGGCATGAGGTTGATTGTTAGGGCCTGCTGGATCACCGTAGAAAAAATTGGGTGCTTTTGAGCCCATTGAACTATGAAACCCAATCGCCATTTTGATTATGGTTAGCTTTTCCTTTGAATCCTTCATACGGGAAACCGTATCCACATAATACTGCGCATCAATGCCGGTATCTTTAGCACTTAAAGGATTTGTTCTTGCTATTCCACCATTATAAATTCTGACACGATCACGCACCTTACCGCCAAGTAGCTTGTAGACAGGTAATCCTGCAGCTTTTCCGGCTAGGTCCCAAAGCGCCATCTCGATTGCACTAACAGCAGCACCCCAAGGCTTGAAGGCTCCCATGCGCCTGATTTTCATCATACAACGCTCTACATTGGTTGGGTCTTCACCTAATAAATATTCTTTATAAAAAAGTACAAATGGTTTTAAATACGATTTACGGCTTTCCGCTTGTCCGTAGCCACTAATACCTTCATTGGTAACTATACGTACAACCGGACTTCCCCC
>CAMDQV010000099.1 GCA_945906015.1 Pedobacter schmidteae
CTATATTTGAACTACATAATGGTCAATAAAAGTCACTATTCACAGTTTATAAAAGCAGAGGCCCTAAAACTGGGTTTTATGTTCTGTGGCATATCAAAAGCGGGATTCCTAGAAGAAGAGGCTCCACGACTTGAAAACTGGCTTAAAAAAAGTTATAACGCAGAAATGAGCTATATGGAGAATCATTTCGATAAACGTCTTGACCCCCGTAAATTGATTGATGGAGCTAAATCAGTCATATCATTAGCCTTAAATTATTATACTGATCAGAAACAAAAAGACCCCTTAGCGCCTAAAATAAGTCAGTATGCTTTTGGTGATGACTATCATGCCGTAATCAAAGAAAAACTGAACCTATTGATGGCTGTTATTCAGGATGAAATTGGCGAAGTTAGTGGCCGTTCCTTTGTTGATTCTGCACCTGTGCTTGATAAAGTATGGGCAAAAAAAGCAGGATTAGGTTGGATTGGCAAGCATACAAACCTAATCAATAAAAATTCAGGTTCATTTTTCTTTCTGGCAGAATTGATCCTTGATCTGGATCTGGAACACGATAGTGCACCAACAAAAGATCATTGCGGAACCTGTACAAAATGCATTGATGCCTGCCCTACTGATGCAATTGTTGATCCTTATGTTGTGGATGCAAGCAGATGTATTTCATACCTAACAATTGAATTGAAAAATGAACTCCCCGTAGAGTTTAAAGGCAAAATGGATAATTGGATGTTTGGCTGTGATATTTGTCAGGATGTTTGCCCTTGGAATAAATTTTCTGTACTCAATACTGAACCTTTATTCAATCCTCGTGAAAAACTTTTAGGATTAACACAGCGAGATTGGCAGGAAATTACTCAAGATACCTTCAAAAAGGTCTTTAAAAACTCAGCGGTAAAAAGAACAAATTTTAATGGCTTAAAACGGAATATCGATTTTTTAAGACTAGAATAATACTTTAATAGAATATCATAATCAGAGTAACAAATAAGTAACTATTTTGAAAATCTTCCTTAGTTTTAATAATGACTATTCGATTAGATTTAATACATGAGATATCATCTGCTTTTATTTTTTTATATAATTCCTTTGATAGGTTTATCGCAATCAATAAAATTGCAAAATCGTTCAAATACTGCCCTATCAGGATCAGAATTCTCAAAAAGCATCAGGGATAGCACAATTAGTATTGGCTTAAGAGAAGAAATCATTTTTAATGAAATTCGTTCAGGTAATATTCCGAAATTCTACCGAAAATTAATTGAGATCAGAGATACAGTTTTAATAAATAACAGAAATCACACAGTTAAGTATTATGTCATGCCCGACTTTCTGGCCATTGGTAGTGACGAAGATTACTTTTATTGTTCCATGCGCCCTCAATTAGCTCAAAAAATTGCTGATCGATTAAAATGCAGCCTTCCTACCCGTAAAATATCGAACAGGATCTATCAAAAAGCCGAAGTGAAAATGGTGCCACAGCCTATTCCTCCTTCAAAAGCAATGATTACAATTCCTGTTTTTGAAAAACATAATTCAATGGTTCAGGAACAAAGAAAAAATACATTGAATGAATTTCCGCTAGGAAGCCTGACTGCCGGAAACAAAAAAGATGTGGTGATCTCCAATAAAATATATACTGATAAAGGCCTTCTCAGGGTAGTAATCTATGGATGGCATAAGCCAGATGGAAAAGCAATTCAGCCTTTATACAACGGACATTCAACTATCCATGTAGACTATAGCCACGGAATAAGATTAGTTCAGAACAAAGTTTGGGTCGATGGAAAGAAAACTAGTCTTCAGAAAATTCTGAAATCTGAAATTTTGCATCCGCTTTTAAGCGATGAAGGGGTTATTGCGCAATCGTACTACCCAAAGGGGTTATAGTAGGATTATCTGTTGTCTGTTGTCTGGCTAACGTACCTTAACTGTCAACTGATAACAGATAACTGATACCTGATACCTACTTTCCAAATTTCATCTTTAACTGCTCCAGCATATCCGTATTTATTGGCTTAGTATCTTCTTTAGGTTTTTGTTGATTTACTGGCTCTGGTTTGGCAGCGGCACTTGCAGCTTGTTTTTCATTACGCAATTGCTCTTTTTTAGCATTCATGCGGTTCCAGATCTTTTCCAAACATTTTTTAGTATACAATGGAAAATCACCATTCAGCATCCAGTTATAATAACTTGGTTCTGACTGAAAAACATCTTCAACAGCCCTTCCCTTATGTTTACCAAAATTAATCACCTCTACACCTTCCTCATTATAAACCATTCTGGAAGCAAAATCTACTGGATTATTGAGGTTTGTGAATTTATGAAGTGCCTCTATATTGTTCTGAACAGGTTTAGTGACTATTCCTTTTTTATCTTCCCAGTCTTGATTTTCATACTTCTCAATCTGCGCTTTCAAAACCTCATAGGTTGCCTTAATATCCGCTTCAGCAGAGTGAGCATTCTCAATATTCTTACCACAATAGAACTGATAAGCTGCTTTTAAGGTACGCTGTTCCATTTGGTGAAATATATTCTGTACATCCACAAAATGTCTATTATCGATATCAAAATTGATTTCGGCACGAAGAAATTCTTCCATTAATACAGGAATATCAAAGCGGTTTGAATTATAACCCGCAAGGTCACAATCATCTAAAAATCTAGCTAACTCCTCACCTGCTTGTTTAAATGTTTGAGCATTTTTAATATCCTCATCATAAATTCCATGGATTAGGGACGACTCAAGCGGAATGGGAATTCCGGGATTGATACGCATCGTTTTTACATCTTCTGTACCATCAGGCATGGCCTTTAGGATGGAAATTTCAAGGATCCGGTCTGATGCAACATTTACACCAGTAGTTTCTAGATCAAAAAAAGCGAGGGGGCGTTTCAGATTTAATTTCATGCGATTAACTAAAGATTAGGATACCTGCCAGAATTCCTATGACCATGATGAGATACATAAGTATTTCTGTGCTGGCAAAGCGTTTATATTTTATCCAGAATGTATAGTCGCCTTTCTCTTTGCTCATAAATTTCTGGGAATTAATTAAAAATTTATTAAAATTAAGATTAAAAAACAGAAAACATGAATCTATTGATCCTAAGGTTTAACACTTCCTGCTCTGCTAAAATATTTATAAAACCATTGATCTTTCAAATCACTGATTATAACCCCTTTCGAGGTTGAAGCATGCACAAATTTATTATTTTGAAGATAAACTCCAACATGACTGAATTTCTGTCCGTCGAAATCGAAAAAAACCAGATCACCTTCTTTCAGGTCTTTCTCAAATTTACGTTTCACATTTTCGGCCATTAATCTGGCAGTACGAGGTAAGGGTTTATTATAGATCTCATTAGTAAGTAGTATAGTAAAGGCAGAACAATCCAAACCTTTTTTATCCATTCCACCGCTTTTATATGGAACCCCTATCCAAGTGTCAATAAAACGATAAAGCTTTTCATTATCAATATCCTTCTCCTTTACATTCAACAGAGATGAATAGCGCTCTTTAATAGTTCCGGAAGATTTAGACGTTGATTTGGAGGTATCGATTATGATCTTTTTGCTTTTGCAGGATGTGTAAATCAGCAGAAGGAAGATAAAGAGATATAAAAAAATAGCTGATTTAATTTTTATGATCATGCGCTAAAGTTCAATAATATTGGAGTATGTGAGATCCTGCACTTATAAACGTGTGTTAAAAATTAGATTAAAATTATGATTCGGGCTAAAAAGCAAATAATCAATTACAAAAAACAGAAAAAGGGATAAATCCAAGAATTTAATTTCTGTATTTATCCCTTTTAAAAAATATATCTTCCGTTAACCTAATAAATAATTAGGCTAATTATTAACTATAGGTTCTATCGTGCGAACGTTTGTCATCCCATTCTGTGGTAGGAGCAAAATAGCTTTTGTCTGATGGTCTCAAGTGCTGTTTTAATACCTCTTCATTGAGTTCAATACCAAGCCCAGGAGCATCAAGCGATACATTAGCATATCCCTTTTCGATCATTTTTTTACCGTCTGTTGTCTTTACCAGATCTTCCCACCATGGAATATCGACAGAATGATGCTCTAATGAAAGGAAATTTTGGGTAGCAGCAGCACAATGTACACTCGCCATGAAAGATACCGGCGTACCAGCCTGATGCATTGCCATAGCTACTCCATACTCTTCCGCATAATCACCTATCCTCTTAGTTTCAAGCAGACCACCTGAAGAAGCCAGATCAGGATGAATAATATCGACTGCCCTAGCATGAATTAATGGCTTGAAATCTTTCAGTAAATAGATATCTTCACCGGTTGTAGTAGGCGTTTCCAATGCATCTGAAATGGTTTTCCATTGCTCAGTATAAGTCCAAGGAACCATATCTTCAAACCATGCCAATCTGTATTTTTCCATCGCCTTACCTAAACGAATGCTATTATTCAGATCAAAATGGCCATAATGATCAGTAGAAATAGGAAGCTCATAACCAACCATATTTCGAATAGCATTTACATTTTCAGCCAAATCCTCTAAACCCTTCTCAGTAATTTGAATTTGTGTAAATGGATGTTGAGTATTACCATACGACATTGGATTTCCTTGGTCACCCCATTGTGCTAAATCACCCTTCGAATTCTCCCAGAATTTTGAATTCACCACAGTATTGGGTTTCCCTTTTAATTCGCTGATCGAAATATCCATCTTCAACCAAGTATAACCTTGATCTTTGATTCTGTAATTGATTAATTTTTGCTGTTCTGCCGGACTAGATGCTTCTGGGGTGTCGGCATATAGCCTTACCTTATCTCGATATCTTCCACCTAATAACTGCCAAGCTGGAACGCCATAGGCTTTGCCACAAAGATCCCATAAAGCCATTTCTACTGCGCAAACGCCTCCGGCTTGACGAGATGGTCCGCCGAATTGCTTAATAACTTTAAAAATCATTTCCACATTGCAAGGATTCCTTCCTAGAATGCGGCTTTTTAACATCAGCGCGTATCTCACATCTGCAGCATCTCTCACCTCTCCTAGTCCGTGAATACCTTGATTGGTATATATTTTGATGATTGCTGTTCCTCCCATAACATTTGTGAGGCAATAACGCATATCGGTAATCTTCAGATCTGAAGGATTGGAGGACCTTTTTACATTTTGAGTGGTTTGAGCAATTGTATCTTCAATAGACAAGTTCATTAATCCTCCTAAAGTAATACCACCTAATGCAGTTTTTTTAAGAAAATCCCTCCTATTTGATCCGGTTTCTGGATTATTGATTTCATCCTCTCTTGATGCAGCATAAACCTTTTCTTCTTCCTTATGCTTGGTAATGATTTGTTTTAAAGTACTTTTCATAACGATTATCTTTCAAATTAATAAATTATCAATGTTTTTTACCTAAATAGGTATCAAGTTGTTCTGGTGTGTACATCGTTTTTCTTGGATATTTAGCTAGCCAAGCCCTGAACTCACTTTTTATGGTGTCATTCCAGTCTCCATGAATCTCACCTGAAAGGTATTTACCTTGCTTTAGCAATAAACGCTCAAACTCATCCCTTAAGCCGGTCAGTTCATTTGCCTTTACTAGGTCTTCAACAAGATGAGCTGGGATAAATATAACTCCGTAATCATTCGCAAATACAATATCACCTGGAAGCACTGTTACTTCGCCAATACGAATGGGCGCATTAATTGAAGTTGGCGTCAAATCTTTAATATAGGAAGGATCATGTCCTTTGACCCAAGCATTAAAGCCTTCCGTATCTCTCAACTCCTGCATATCTCTTATAGAACCATTAAACACTACACCATTACCGGTTTTAGCATAAACAGAATTTCCAAGACTGGATCCGATCAAAGTTCCATCCTTTACTTTTCCAAAACCATCGGCTACATATACATCTCCTTTAGTTAAAATATCTATCGGCCAAATATTAAATCCTCCGCGTTGTGAACGTCCTTCTTTCCGGCCTTGAGCTCTTATAAGTGTATCAAGGTCTGGCCTGGAGGGCATAAATTGTGCAGTGACTACACGACCAACCATAGTCTTCCCTGTTTTCAGGATAACCCAATTTTTCTCTAATTGGTTACGATAGCCTTTATTTCCAAGATAACCCCATATCTGTTCGAGGGTATTATACTGAAGTCTTTCTAGTAAAAGTTCTGATACCTTTGGGCGGCCATCTGCCGAACGCTCACCTTTCCATAGTGCAGTCATCTGTTGCACATACTCAGGTGTTGAACCAATTCGCTGAGCATTGGATACAAAACTGCTACAAACAAGAAGAATTGAAAGGATTGTTATTTTTTTCATGATTTAGAATTTAGTTTATTTAAAATTTAATAATAAGATATTGAATAGATTAATAATTTATAGTGTACTCGAATAATATTTAAAAACCACATAGAAACATAGCATATTATAGCCATCAACTTTAATCTTAGATACAGATAGTCGTGAAGCTTCGCTTCAATATATATAATTTACAATATATGTGTCCTTTAAAGTATATTATAAGCAATCTATGTGGTTAAATATATATCGACCTCACGTTAATTTATACTCTTTTTTCTTTTGTTACTGCTTCAGCTAGACCCCGCATGTACCCGATCGCAAAAAGGTTTCCTAGAGTCATATATCCTGGTCTAGTATTCTCTTCACCAGCCATAGTAGGAACATGATCAGGACGAATCGGACCTTTAAAACCAATATCATAATAAGCCTTCATTGCAGCATACATATCAATTTGGCCCTCATCATGGAAAGTTTCAGTAAATTTAGTACTAGGTAATACTCCACTGAGGTCTTGAACATTCCTGAAATGAACAAAATGAATTTTACCTGCTTTTCCCCATCTCCTAACCAATTTAGGGATATCAGCACCCATTAAGGAAAAATTACCCTGACACATTGTTACTCCATTGAAATCACTTGGCATGATTTTTAGCATCTTATCGAAATTATCAACTGTATTCATAATTCTGGGAATTCCCTGAATACTATTGACCTGAGGATCATCCGGGTGTAATGCCAGTTTCATTTCAATTTTTTCTGCCTCCGGAACAACTGCCTTTAGGAAATATTCCAGGTTCTTCCACATACTTTCTGGAGAAATTACCCCATATTTTGTAAGTGGTCGATTTTTTATCTCTTCATAATCAAAAGCAGTAACTAGTGCTCCACCCCGACCAGGACGGTCCATTTGTGTCCGGGCCCAACTGATAACTGGCATCCAATTATAACAAATGACATCAACACCCGAGCGTTTGAGATTTTTCATAAAGATTATGAAATTCGCTATTTCTTCATCTCTACCTTCAAGGCCAAGTTTAGTTTTTTCACCCAGAGAAGGAGGACCTTCTACTGTGTTATAATTCAGCCCGACCTTTTTCCAGGATTCCCTTACCTCCATGATCGCATTATAATCCCATGGATTTGCATTTGCAGACTTTGTTAA
>CAMDQV010000100.1 GCA_945906015.1 Pedobacter schmidteae
TAAGCGGGTATCAGTGATCGTAATTTCAGGAATAACAACCCAGGGTATTAATTCGTTATCTATATTGGTGGTAGAAACCCGTATAGTATCAGCCATACCCTTAACAGTAGGGTCGTTCTTATACTGAGCTAATGCCAATTTTGACATCAAAACCACTAAAAGTATTACAGATAGCCTTAAAAATTTCATAAATTTATACTATGCAAAAATACAGCTAATATTTATATTTATTAATACCCAAATTTAGAAATTGTAACCTTGTAAATATGTTAACGTTTTTTAGAAATAGCTATTGTGTTAAAGGATGAAAGAACTTGTGATTGATATTGAAGCTGAAAAGAAAGAGATTCTCAAGAGATATCGTGCCTTATTAAGGGCTTGTAAGCCGACTATGCAAAAAGGCGACAAGCGAATGATTCGTATTGCATTCGATATGGCATTACAAAGTCATCAGAATATGCGTAGAAAATCTGGTGAGCCTTATATCTACCACCCAATTGCTGTAGCGCAAATAGCTGCAGAGGAAATTGGTTTGGGCACTACATCCATTGTTTGTGCGCTGCTGCATGATGTTGTTGAAGATACTGATATAGCACTTGACGATATTGAGCGTGAGTTTGGAAAAAAAGTTGCAAAGATCATCGACGGATTAACCAAAATATCAGGGGTATTTGATTACAACAGCTCATTGCAAGCTGAAAATTTTAGAAAAATGCTTCTCACTCTTGCTGATGATGTACGGGTGATTTTAATTAAGCTGGCCGATCGTCTGCATAATATGCGTACGATGGACTATATGCCCAGAGATAAGCAACTCAAAATTTCTTCAGAAACTGTGTATCTATATGCTCCTTTAGCACACCGTCTGGGGCTTTATACCTTAAAATCGGAACTTGAAGACCTTGCCATGAAATACATGGAACCGGTAACTTATAAATTTATTGCGCAGCAGCTAAATGAGAAAAAAGCGGAGAGAGAAAATTTTATCAGATATTTTATCACTCCAATCAATGAAATTTTAAATGAGCAGGGTCTTGATGCAGACCTTTACGGAAGACCCAAGTCCATACATTCTATCTGGACAAAAATGCGAAAGAAAAATGTACCTTTCGATGAAGTTTATGACCTTTTTGCTATTCGCATCATCTTAAACAGCAAACCTGAGAGTGAAAAATCAGATTGCTGGAAAGCATATTCTATAGTTACAGATCTATACCATCCCAATCCGGATCGCCTTCGCGACTGGATATCTTCGCCAAGAGCAAACGGATATGAATCATTGCATACTACAGTAATGGGCCCAAGAGGGCAATGGGTAGAAGTTCAGATCCGCACCAACCGTATGAATGAAATTGCTGAAAAAGGATTTGCTGCACATTGGAAATATAAAGAAGAACCCAATACAGACAGTGGACTTGATCAATGGATCCAAAAAGTTCGCGAGCTTTTAAGTAACCCGGAAGCCAATGCACTTGATTTTTTGGATGATTTTAAGATGAACTTATTTTCGGATGAGATCTTTATTTTTACACCAAAGGGTGCATTGATTCAGCTACCTGTTGAAGCTACCGCACTCGACTTTGCATTCGAAATCCATACCGATATTGGGGCAAGTTGTATCGGAGCCAAGGTCAATCATAAACTAGTACCATTGTCTTATAAACTTCAAAATGGCGATCAGGTAGAGATCATTACTTCTGGAAAGCAAAGTCCAAAAGAAGACTGGCTGGGTTTTGTTGTTACGGCCAAGGCAAAGTCTAAGATCAAATCGTCATTAAAAGAGGAAAAAAGAAAGATCGCTGAGCAGGGCAAAGAAATACTGGAGCGCAAACTAAAATCGTTGAAAGTAACTTACAATACTGATAATCTTTATAAACTTTCTTATTATTTCAAGCTTCCAACTACTCTTGATCTTTTTTACACTGTTGCTCAGGGAAAAATCGATATCAAACATCTTAAAGAGTTTGTAGCTTCTGAAAAAGTTATTGAGAATAAGCCAGAAAAGATTGACAAAGGCTATAATGAACAGCTGATCAAGAAAGTTAAAGGAGACGATAATGACACATTATTAATTGGTGAAGATCTTCAGAAACTAGATTATAAACTTTCAAGCTGCTGCAACCCAATTCCAGGAGATGATGTATTTGGCTTTGTAACCGTTGGCGATGGTATTAAGATACATCGTACCAACTGCCCAAATGCTGCCAAACTCATGTCAAATTATGGGTACAGGATTGTAAAAGCAAAATGGAATTCACAAAAAGAGTTAGCATTTTTAACCGGGTTGCATATCACAGGTTTTGATGATGTTGGATTGATCAATAAAATCACAACAGTAATTTCAAGTGATTTCAAAGTTAATATGCGCTCAATAACTGTTGATAGTGATGATGGTATTTTTGAAGGTTCAATCATGGTTTACGTAAACAATACAAAACATCTGGACAACCTCATTAACAAGCTGAAAGAAGTAGTCGGAGTTACTTCAGTAACTCGTTTCGATTCAAATCCTGAAGATTTGGTAAAGGCTTCCTAATTAAATACTGAATATTCTTATTTTTTGGATAAATTTGAAGGTCACTAAAACATATTATGTCCGGAAAAGACACTATTGCACTGGTAATTAAAATTTTCGAGGCCTATCTTGAAAATAAAAGCTTGCGAAAAACCCCGGAACGCTACGCAATCCTGGAAGAAATTTATTCTCGAAGCGACCATTTTGATGTGGAATCATTGTATATCCACATGAAAAACAAGAAATATCGGGTAAGTAGAGCTACTGTTTATAATACGCTTGAACTTTTGGTTTCATGCGATCTCGTTACCAAGCATCAGTTTGGTAAAAATATGGCACAATTCGAAAAATCTTATGGCTACAAGCAGCATGATCATATTATCTGTCTTGATTGCGGGAAAGTAGTTGAGTTTTGTGACCCTAGAATTGAACAGATTCAAAGTATGATGGGCGATATTCTAAAATTCGAAATAAAACATCATTCTCTGAATTTATATGGTAATTGTTCCCGTTTAAAGGAAGGCCATTGCGATTCATTTGTATCTAAAAATTAATATTAATATACCCATACCCCCGCATTTAAATCATGACTGTTGACGTATTGTTAGGCCTCCAATGGGGCGATGAAGGAAAAGGAAAAATTGTTGATGTATTAAGTCCGGAATACGACTTAATTGCCCGTTTTCAGGGTGGACCCAATGCAGGTCATACATTGGAGTTTGATAATCAGAAATATGTTCTGAATACTATTCCTTCTGGAATATTCAACGATAAGGCTATGAACCTAATCGGAAATGGGGTGGTGATTGATCCGATCACATTAAAAAGAGAACTTGATAATCTGAAAAAAAACGGTTTTGATCCGGTTGCCAGAAAAAAGATGGTAATTGCCCGAAAAGCACACCTTATTTTGCCTACTCACCAATTGCTAGATGCAGCATCTGAAAGTAATATGGGCGCGGCAAAGATTGGTTCAACCTTAAAAGGTATCGGTCCAACTTATATGGATAAGACAGGCAGAAATGGCTTACGTGTTGGCGATACCATGCTTACAGATTTCCGTGAGCGTTATGATCGATTGGTTAATAAACACCGGTCCATATTATCACATTATGGTGAAATACCTGATTATACTGAAAAAGAAGCCGCATTCTTTGAGGCAGTAGAATTATTAAAATCAATACCTCAGGTTGATAGCGAGCATTTTGTAAATCAATATTTAAGAGAAGGAAAAAAAGTACTGGCCGAAGGAGCTCAAGGTACTATGCTTGATATCGACTTTGGATCATACCCTTTTGTAACCTCATCTAACACCACTACTGCAGGAGCTTGTACAGGCCTAGGTGTTGCCCCAAAAAACATTGGAAGTGTGATTGGAATATTTAAAGCATATTGTACACGAGTGGGTAGCGGTCCATTCCCAACTGAGCTTGAAAATGAGACAGGTGAAGAACTCAGAAGAATTGGACATGAATTTGGAGCAACTACAGGCCGACCACGTCGATGTGGCTGGATTGACCTTCCTGCATTAAAATATGCGATCATGCTTAATGGAGTAACGGAAATGGTCATGACCAAAGCTGATGTACTGAGCGGATTTGAAACAATTTACGCCTGTACGCATTATAAATACGATGGTGAAGTAATTGATTACATGCCCTATGATATCAATGCTGTAAAAGCAGAACCTATATTTGAGGCTATACCAGGATGGGCAGAAGATATCACAAGAATTCGTGAGATCGATGCCATTCCGGAAAAACTAAAGAATTATATCGACTATCTTGAAAAGCATCTGGGTGTGCCGGTAAAATATCTTTCTGTAGGCCCTGATCGTGTACAAACTCTAACTCTCTGCTAGTAAATACTACTAAAAATAGTAATATGGCGGCCAAGCTGAATTAATGTATCTATGTTAAAGGTTTTTAATACTGATGATCCGGACAGGTTTAAACTAAAGGGCTTACATTGGGTAAATTCATTTTCTACAGCATGTTATTTTGATTCCAATCATTATTCTGATCCCTATTCAGCATTTGATGTTTTTATAGCAGCAGGAGTAAAAAAAGAACTGAATTATTCAGATAAAGGATCATTTGACCAATTAAACCATCTTTTATCTGAAAACCATGACTTTATTCCAGGTTATTTTGCCTACGACCTCAAAAATCAGGCAGAAGATTTATATTCCCTTAATCCAGATAATCTCGGATTTCAGGATATTTTCTTTTTCCTGCCTCAACATTCCATTCAAATAAAGGGAAATGAGGTTCAGATCACTACTGATTCACCTGATGCCCTTTGGAAAGTTCTGAATGAGTATGAGATATCAAAATCAGTAATTCCTACTGCAAAACCCAAAATTCAAAGCCGCTTTAGCAGGGAAGAATATATTAATTCAGTCAAGGAAATTCAGAAACATATACAAAGGGGTGATATTTATGAACTTAACTTTTGCCAGGAATTTTATGCTGAAAACTATTGTATTAACCCTCTTGAAGTCTTCATTCACCTTAACAATATTTCACCTACCCCATTTGCAAACTATTTCAAAATAAATAATCACTTCATTATTTCAGCAACTCCAGAGCGATTCCTTAGTCGGAGAGGAAATAAACTGATTAGCCAGCCAATAAAAGGCACATCGTCCCGAAAATCAGATATAATTCAGGATGAAGAGCAAAAAAATCTGCTTCTGAAGAATGAAAAAGAAAGGTCTGAAAATGTAATGATCGTTGATCTAGTACGAAACGATCTGACTAAAAGCGCAAAGCCTGGGACTGTAAAAGTAGAAGAACTATTTGGCTTATATAGCTTTAAACAAGTTCATCAAATGATATCCACAGTAGTTTGCCAAGCAAAAGAAGGCCTTTCAAATACCGAAATAATTTCAAACACTTTTCCGATGGGATCAATGACCGGTGCTCCCAAGATAAGTGCAATGAAGCTTGCAGAAAAATACGAACTCAGCAAACGCGGAGTATATTCTGGGGCTCTTGGATATTTTGCTCCCAACGGCGATTTCGACTTCAATGTGGTTATTCGTACTATTCTTTACAATGCGGATTCAAACTACCTGTCTTTTCATGCCGGAAGTGCAATCACATTAGATTCAGAACCAGAAAAGGAATACGATGAATGTTTATTAAAAGGAATGGCTATCCTTGAAGTCTTATCCCTAAATACCCCTTAATTACGTCCTGTAAGTGGTACCTGAGAACAGGAAAAAAAACAGAGCACTACTGCATTGCGCTAATCCTAGATAATCTTTACATAGTTCTGTTTTAAAATACAAAGGGTTATTATTCCTTTCTTTTAAACAGATTTACTTTAGATTCTTTTCCTTTTAACAGGCGTTCAATATTTTTTTGATGTGTTACTAAAATCAATACACAGATACACATTCCATAGAGTACAACTGAACGTATAGGAGATTGAAATATGAAAATAATACTTAAAGGAAAAGAAAATCCTGAAAGTATTGAACTCAATGAAACATATTTTGAAATCAAAAATACTACAACAAAGGTAAGAACACAAAGTAAAGCTGCCCCAGTGTGTACTGCTAATATCATACCAAATAAAGTTGCTATTCCTTTACCACCGCGAAATCCTGCAAAAACAGGAAATAAATGGCCCATTACTGCTGTAACACCAAGTGCAAGCTGGTAATTAACAAACTGAACTGAATCTTGCGGGCCGGTTACCGATAGCCCAATCAAATAAGCCAAATTGGTTGCTGTATAGCCCTTAAATATGTCTAGAACCATTACTGCAATACCTGCCTTTTTTCCTAAAACCCTGAAGGTATTGGTAGCACCCGCATTTCCGCTACCATATTCCCTGACATCAATCCCATAAAATGCCTGTCCTATCCATACTGCCGTAGGTATAGAGCCAAAAAGGTATGCTAAAATTAAAGCCGATATGGAGTAAATTGAAATCATTCAGGTGCAATATTACTAATTCAATCAGGTGTAATGATTAAATTTTTATTTTTTTAGGGATTTACTGCCTTTAAGCTCATGTCGAGACTTCTTACCGAATGTGTCAAAGCGCCCATGGAAACATAATCAACACCACAATGTGCATAATCCAGAACATTCTCTTCCGTTATTCCTCCCGATGCCTCGGTGATATAAACCCCATTGATCTGTTCAACAGCTTCTCTGAGTGCAACAAAATCGAAATTATCAAGTAATATTCTGTCAACACCTCCCGTTTCAATTACCTGGCTTAACTCAATAAGACTTCTAACTTCTATTTCAACTGGAATAGTGATTTGGTTTATTGTTAAGTAATTTTGTGCAGATCTGATGGCATTGCTAATTCCACCGGCATAATCAACATGATTATCCTTGATCAGAATCATATCATACAAGCCAAATCTGTGGTTAACTCCTCCCCCAATCTTTACAGAAAGTTTTTCAAGGTAACGTAATCCTGGAGTGGTTTTTCGGGTATCAAGAACTTGTGTGCCAGTACCTTCCAGAATCTTTACAATCCGGTTAGTTTTACTAGCAATACCACTCATTCTTTGCATGGTATTTAAAACGAGACGTTCTGCTTTTAATATAGAGTGAACACTTCCCGAAACATAAAAAGCTATATCGCCATAATTTACGGTCTGTCCATCGCTAATTAAGACTTCAACACTGAGTTTTGAATCAATTATTTTGAAAATTTCTAAAGCAACCGCGATACCAGCAATAATACCTGAATCTTTAATAAGCAATTTAGCTTTTCCTAACTGGCCTGCAGGAATAGTTGAAAGTGATGTGTGATCCCCATGGCCAATATCCTCAGCAATTGCATTAAGAATAAATGGCTCTACTATTTCTCTGTCTAAATTCATTTAAATCAGCTGTCCCCAAAAATAGAAATACTTATTAATAAATCTATTCTTTGTTGTA